>VHCZ01000312.1 GCA_016871535.1 Verrucomicrobiota bacterium | reverse complement strand
GGAATGTGTCCAGATAACTCGGCCAATAACTCGGCCGTACCAGTCGCGGGAAGTTGGGAATCCATGTCGCAAAGGCCTACCCTGCAAAACTGCTTGCGTCCATCTCATTCGAACAACTCCATTTTTTAGATCTTAACAAACTGACCAATCGTTATTTACAACGAATTACCTAACACCCTCTATATGGGTTTTGAGCCGCTGCTCACCATCGTGCAGGACAAGTATTACGCGAGCCTGGCGCCGTCTCAAGCGACGCACCTCCTGGGTTATCTGTGTTTGCCGACGCTCGTGGTGGCGTTGTGTCTTGCCGTCGCGTGTCTCCTTCGCCGCGGCGCGCCGAACGTCTATTCGTTTCTGAGCGGCGGGCGCTGAGTGCGATCTTTTCGCACAAGCCGTTACGCGATGACAAGGCGTCACCGAAACGCGCCGGGTCGGTGACCGGCGCTCCGCACGCTGGGTTCATGGGCCGTAAGCACGGCTCGAAGGCCGGGGTAGCTTTCCCATGAACCGTTCCTCCGGGCCGTGGCCTTTAGTTAGGCCGCTTCAACGCTCAACTCCGGAGAGTGCGCGGAAGCAGCCTGAAGGCTGCGGTCCGCACGGTTTTCGGTTCAAGGGCCGAATGCATGGTTCTGAGGCCAAGAAAGCTTCCCATGAGGCAGCCGGTAGGGCGAGCCTGTCCTCAGCGAGCCGAGTCAGACGTGTTCCACGCACGTGGATCGGCTCGCCGGGACGGACTCGCCCTACCGCTGACCGGTTCAAGGGACGAGTGCATGGTTCTGAAACCAAGGCAGCTTCCTATGAACCGTTCCTTCGGACCGTGGCCTTTAGGCCGCTTCAACGCTGGACTCCGGAGAGTGCGCGGAAACAGCCTGAAGGCTGCGGTCCGCACAGTTTTCGGTTCAATGGCTATGTGCATGGCGCAGTGGCGAAGGCAGCTTCCCGTGAGGAGGTCGGAAAGGGCGGCGGGTGAGATTCGGGGATCGCTCAGCATCGGCCTGCCCGTGACACGCCAGACGGGGTTTGATCACCGAGGCCCAAAGATGGTAGCCGTTCGTGTTCAAGTGCAGCCCGTCGTTGGCGAAAAGCTCGCGCTTGAGATTCCGTTGTTCGTCGAGCATCGGCGTAAAGACATCGATGAAATCCACGAATTCATACCGCGCTGCCTCGGCCTTGAGCAACGCGTTGGCGCGGCGGATTCGATCAAAGAGATGTGTGCGACTGATGCTGGGTTTGATCGAAATGAGCGCGATGCGCGCGTCCGGCAAGCGAGCGTGAATGGTTTGGATCAACTCCCGGAAGTCCGCGAGAACTTGACGCGGCGTGCGGCGGCCCGCGAGGTCGTTTTCTCCGGCATACAGAAGCACTACGAGCGGCTCGTAAGGGAGAACGATCCGATCCGCGTAGGCGAGAACGTCGGACATCATCGCCCCGCCAAAGCCTCTCCGCACGACCGGAAGCGGGGAGAAATCCTGTTTCAGCGTCTCCCACAACCGGATGCTTGAACTTCCGACGGCCAGAATCGCGCCGCGCGGAGGGGGACTGGAAAGTCGCCCAACCGGCAGGCTGGAAAGCCTGCCCTACGCCACCGCATCGAACTCACCAAACGAACTTTGGCTCGTACACGGGGCCGAGGCCGTGTTTGCGAAGCAATTCGATGAATCGGGCCAGACCGCGCCTTTCATCCGCGCCGAGATGAAAATGGATGTGCCAGCCAAGGTAGTCTTTGCGGAACGCGTAATCGTATTCGGTGCGGCCGCCGATGATGGCGTCCAGCGAATCCATCCCGAAGTCTTTGGCTTCTCGGAGCAGGCGGCGCAGTCTCTCGTTCTCGACGCCTCGTCTTAAGGCCCAGACCGCATAGACAAACGGAAGCCTGGTCAATTCAAACCACGCCGCGCCCAGATCCCAGATCTCGTGATCGTGCGGGCCGAGCAGAAAATCGAGCGCGGGATCGCCAATCAACAAGGCGAAGTCCGGGAGTCGGCTCGCGTCGTAACTCGGGAGTGGTTTGAACTCAGGCCAAAGCCCTCGTTCTGCGAGCAGCACGCGCAGCAAGTTCACGCTCGCCAGAGACGCGGTGTCGCAGAAGATCTCTTTGGCTTCTTCAAGCGGCCGGCGGTGCGCGAGAAACACGCTTTTGACTTCGCCCAGCGACGCGACGGCGATTCCGTCCAGCACATTATAACAATCGTTGAGCAGAACTTCCGTCACGCTGACAAGCGCGGCGTCCAACTCGCCGCGGCGGAGCTTTTCGGCCAGCGCGGAAGGTGGGATAAACAGAACTTCCTCCTCCAATCCGCGCGTCAACGGGACCGCGTTCAAGTAAGGAACAGACCCGACCCGGAATGGCGCAAGCGCGTGGTGGAGGTTTTCTTCTCGCTGGACCTGCGCGGCGCGCGTTTCACGTTCGTGTATTTGGGCGAGGTCATCCGCCGGCTCGGCGGGCGCCAGGCGAAGTTTCGCCGGTTGTTCTGAAGAAGACATGCAACAAAAGCGGCTGCCGGAATGGCCGAGTTCACGGCAAGCCGCAACCAAAGTCGTTACAATGTTAAATCGTTAAATCGGTTGAATGAAAAATTTTGCGCAAGCCGCGGAAGCCTTTATGGGATAGCAGTGCAGGTTTTTCTCGCAGGCGGGGCTGCGAGAAAGTGGCTTCGCAGCCTTCACAGAAAAGAGAACCAAGCAAATCAAGCCTCCGTTTCCTCTGTTGCCTCCTGTTAAAATCATCTCTTCCTTGCGACCAACATGTTGGTTTGTTTGTGGCAGCAGTGGCACAAACAAAGACTAATTCCAGCAGAGCTTGTGTGACAATTCCCGGAAGGCGCGGCGCATTCAGGTTCATGAGTGTCAATGGGGGGGGGACTCCCGCTCATGCCGTCGCCAGATTCGCTTCCAGCATCGGCGAACGATTCGAGGTTGACGCTGTGGCTGAACCGCCCGGCGTTTCCCAAACCTTGATCGGTTCGTAGAACGTATTTCGTTGCACGGGCACGCGACCCGCCTCGCGGATGGCTTTGATCATTTCGGCCTCCGTTTGCAGTTCGGGAGATTTTGCCCCGGCCATGTGAAAGATTTTTTCTTCGAAAATGGTCCCGTGCAAATCGTCGGCGCCGTAGCTCAATGCGACTTGCGCAAGCTTCAATCCCATCCCAATCCAATAGGCGGTGATGTGATCGAAGTTATCCAGGTAGATCCGGCTGACCGCAATCGTGCGGAGCGCGTCAAAACCGGTGGGCGCCGTGTTCACGGGAATCTTGTTGTTTTCCGGCTGATAGGGCAAGGGCACGAACCCGGAAAACCCCCGCGTCTCATCCTGCAGCTCACGCAGGCGGCGCAGGTGATCGACGCGATCCTCCAGGGATTCGACGTGGCCGTAAAGCATCGTGCAGGTGCTTCGCTCGCCCAGGCGGTGCCAGGTTCGATGCACGTCCAGGTACTCTCCGGCGGACTCCTTGCCTTTGGCGATGGCGGAGCGGACTTCTTTCCGGAAGATTTCGGCGCCGCCGCCGGTCAGGGAGTTCAGCCCGGCCGCGCGTAGTTCGAGCAACGTTTCCTGCACGGACTTCTTGGCCAGCCACGCCAGGTGCAAAATCTCGATTGCAGTGAAACACTTGAGCTGGAGCCGGGCATCCAGATTCTTCAGCGCCCTCAGCATGTCCGTGTAATAGCTGAAAGGCAGGCTCGGATGGAGGCCGCCGACAATGTGCAACTCAGTGATGCCGATCGAGAGTGCCTCCCGGGCCTTCTGCGCGATCTCCTCGACCGTGTGCTGAAAACCATCCGCGTCCCGCTTTTTCCGGGCGAACGCACAGAACTGGCAGCTCAGGATGCAGTAGTTCGAGTAGTTGATGTAGCGATTGATAATGTAGCTGGCGCGGTTTTGATTTTTGCGCTGGCAGGCGAGATTTGCGATCGCGCCCAGGGCATTGATATCTTTGGTTTGAAAAAGCCGCAACGCGTCGCACTCCGAAATCCGCTGGCCACGGGCGATCTTCTCATGGAGGTCGCGCAGTTCGCTGCGCTGAAGAAAGAAATTCATCGAAACACCTGGAATCTGGGAAACACGACTTCCGTCACGGTCACGACCAGGAACACCACGCTGATCAGCGCGTTCAGTCGGAAAAAGGCCACGTTGATCCATTTCAGACTTCGTTTGCGAGCCAGCCAATGTTCGAGGAGCAAGCTGCCCAGGATGATCAGCAAGCCCGCCAAATATGCCACGCGAAAGTTTGAAATCAATCCGAACAGGCCGAGCAACCCCCACATCACCATGTGCGAGAGAAAGGCAAACATCAGCGCGTTCTTCGGCCCCCATCGGACCACCAGCGAGCGCAGGCCTTGCTTGCGGTCAAACTCATAATCCTGCAAGGCGTAGATGATGTCGAAGCCCACCAACCACGCCACGACGGACAACGCCAGAATGAACGGCTGCAGCCCAAACGTGCCTCGAACCGCCAGCCATGCCCCGACCGGCGCCAGCGCCAACGCGACGCCCAGGTAGAAATGCGTGAAGTCGGTAAAGCGTTTGGTCAACGAGTAAAAGCAAATGACGAGCAGTGCTAGCGGTGAAAGGTAGAAACACACGCTGTTGATGAAGTAGCTCACGACCATCAGACCGAGGCCGCTGGCGGCGCAAAGTGTCCAGGCGCCTGGGAGCGAAATCTGGCCGGCTGGCAAATGGCGCGTCGCGGTGCGAGGATTCAATTTGTCGAATTCGCGATCGACGATCCGATTGAACGCCATGGCGCAGGTCCGGGCGCAAACCATGGCGGCGAGGATCAATCCGAACGTGCGCCAGCCTGGCCAACCGCGTTGCTCCCGCGCGGCGACGACCATTGAAGCCAGGGCGAAGGGCAGAGCGAAGATGGTGTGGGAGAATTTGACGAATCCTCCCCATCGGCGGACGAGGGGGAGAATAGAGGATGGAAAATCGAGAATGGAGGAGGGCCGAGCCATTGAAGCAAGTCAGCGACGTGCGGAAGAACGACAAACAGTGTCTGCCTTCTGGTGGGTGCGATTCACAGTGTCGGTCAGCGACTCCAATTGGCTTTCCTCTCTCCCCGCGAGGAACGAGCGCGGAGAGAGTTGGAGAGAGGGGTTTCTTGGAAATAGGAGAAGCGCACCAACGCACCTCCCCTCCCCAGCCCTCTCCTCCCTTCGGGAAGAGAGGAAGAAGACTTTGTTGACCGACAGTCTTAATCGCACCTGAGCCTGGTCGCGGCTCTTGTTGTAAACGTTCAAGTCACGCAAACTGTTGATCCTTGCCATCTCTGTCCTCCACTTATGCCAGGTTCAATCCTTTCGTTTCTGCACCGCCGATTGCGTCCCATGCGCCATCTCCATCCTCCCCCTCACTCCCGCTCCTCCTGCCAGCGCGGCATGATCGATTGCGGAACTCCCAGGTGATCCAGGACGCGCGCGACAACGGTGTCAATGACTTGCTCGATCGTTGTGGGATGTGTGTAAAAGGACGGGTTCGCCGGCAGAACGATCGCGCCGGCCAGGACCAGCAATTCGATGTTCTTGACGTGAACCAGATTCAAAGGCGTTTCCCGGGGCACCAGGATCAGTTTCTTTCGTTCCTTCAGCATCACGTCCGCCGCGCGGAGCAGGACGTCCTCGCTAAAACCGTGCGCGATGCGTCCCAGGGTGCCCATGGTGCAGGGAATCACCACCATCGCGTCCAGGGGATTCGAGCCGCTGGCAAAGGGGGCGTTCATGCTCTTGACGCTGTGCATCTGCGCGCCCTGCGGCAAACGGAGACCGCCGGGCAATTCTTGTTCGATCACCGCCCGGGCGTAACTGCTCTGCACGATGTGAATTTCGTGTTGAGCGCCGTCGAGATTATCAAGCAAACGCTGGGCGTACAGCGTTCCGCTCGCTCCGGTCATCGCCACAAGGATTTTCATGCCGTTCGTGTGCAGCGCACTATGCCCGATGTGAAATCGCTTGAGCAAGCGCGTTGACGCGAAACAGGTGACCCCTCGGTGGAGAACGGTGGGGCGAGACTCCTGCCGAGCCAGTGCCATCGAAAGAAAAGCACCCCAGGAACGTCGCTCCACCGTCGTTAACCGAGGGTTCCGAGGGTTGGAGTCCACAACAAACGAATTGCTTTCGCGGACGGGACCGTTTAACAATTCTCCCGGCGTTGGGTTGATCCAAAGCCATTGCTGAGCGCGTTCGATAAAATCCAGCCGCAAACATGGACGCAGTCGAAGAATCAATCGGAGCGATTCCCGCCCTTGACGGGATCGAAGAGGAGATTCCGACGCCTTCAACGCCGGCTGTCCCCCTCCACCGCGACGACGCCATCATTCAAGCTTTCCGAACCGCCGCCCGCCTGACGGCGCAAACTTTGGTTCTGGAGATCGAGGGGTGGGCCGAGCAAAACCCGGATCATCAGGCGGAATTGGACCAGGAACTAGCGAGCGCCCAACAGCAGTTATCCGACGGCGATGCTAGGGCCTTGGCGGACGACGACGAAGACGCGATCCAGCATTACCGCAAAGCCTGGACGCACGCCTCGACTGCGGGACGATATACGACGACGGCTGCGTAAGCGTTCCTTGTCGTCAGGTGTCTGGGGAATCTCTTCATCTCCGTTTGCCCTGTTTACTCCAGTTTGAATTGAATTCCCCTTCTGCGATTCAGACAGTGGGGAGGCTGCCCGTAATCCCTCGTAAAAGCGCTTAATTTTCCACGTCGGCTATCCTCTAGTGGTTTTTTTGCACTGGAGGCTTTTTTGTGCTTGTGAGCTGTATTTAAT
>VHCZ01000311.1 GCA_016871535.1 Verrucomicrobiota bacterium | reverse complement strand
GACGGTTGCCTGAAAAAGATTCGCCGGGCCGAGGGTTTTCCATTAGTAAATTCGCGGATGACAGATCGCCGCGCGTTCCACGACCGCCGCGCTGCATCACGGCCCCGTGAGAGCGCTCGCTATTATCACCGGCTGCTCCAGCGGTACTTCGCGTTCCTCATTCCCTCGGGCGCTCGTGTGCTTGAAATCGGCTGCGGAATTGGCGATTTGCTCGCCGCGGTCCAACCTTCGCAGGGTGTCGGCGTGGATTTCAGTCCGGCGATGATCGAGTTGGCTCGGCAGCGCCATCCTCAACTGGAATTCCACGTGGCCGATGCGGGGGACTTGTCTTCCCTCGAACCTCACGGTAGCGCGAGCCTGTCCCCAGCGAGCCGGGCGGGACGTGTTCCAGGCTCGTCGAGCGGCTCGCCGGGACGGACTCGCCCTACCGAGTTCATGGGCGGCAAGCATGTTCGCAAAGAACATGGATCACTCGACGAGCCCTTCGACTACCTCCTCCTTTCCGATCTCGTGAACGATCTGCCGGACGTGCAGGCGGTGCTGGCGCATTTGCATCGCTTCGCGCATCCGCGGACGCGGCTGGTGGTGAATTTTTTCAACCACTTGTGGCACCCGGTTCTGAGTCTCGCCGAGCGAGTCGGCGCCAAGGCGCCCACGCTTCCGCAGAACTGGCTTTCCACGGCGGATATGAAAAACCTCCTCCACCTGGCGGATTGGGAATTAGTCAAGATGGACACGCGGATTCTCTGGCCAGTCCGGACGCCTCTCTGGGACCCTTTGCTGAATCGGTGGTTTGCGCCATTGCTTCGCCATTTCTGCCTCACCGTCATTCTGGTGGCGCGGCCCAGTGTGGCGCGCTGGAGAATTCGTTCTGCGCCCGGCCAGTTGGTCGCGGAATCCTCATTGTCCGCGTCGTTCCCCCTCACCCCGGCCCTCTCCCCAGGGGAGGGGGAGAGCCAGTTGCCGCGCTTGGGAACCGCCGACACAGATCCTTCGAGCCCAGCGCAACAGACGGGGCTCCCTCTCGCTGAGGGAGAGGGCAGGGGTGAGGGGGAGTGCGGCACTAGAACCACGACGGAGCGTCCGGATTATCGCTGCACCGTCGTGATTCCTGCGCGGAACGAAGCGGGCAACATCGAAGCCGCAGTCCAGCGCACGCCCGAAATGGGCCTGGGCACGGAGATCATCTTTATCGAGGGCCACTCCAGCGACAACACGTGGGACGAAATCCGGCGTGTGGCGGCGAGTTATCCGAACCGCCGCATCAAAGTTCTCAAGCAACAAAGCAAAGGCAAAGGCGGCGCCGTGCGCGAAGCGTTCGCGGCGGCCACGGGTGATCTGCTGTTCATCCTGGACGCGGATTTGACGATGCCGCCGGAGCAACTCCCCCAATTCTATGAAGTGGCACGCTCCGGCATCGGAGAGTTCGTGAATGGCGTGCGGCTGGTTTATCCGATGGAGGACCAGGCGATGCGATTCTTGAACATGGTCGCCAACAAATGCTTCAGCCTCGCTTTCAGTTGGCTGCTGGGCCAGTCGATCAAGGACACCTTGTGCGGAACGAAGGTGTTGTTTCGGTCGGATTACGAAGCCATTGCCCGCAATCGCGCTTACTTCGGCGACTTTGATCCGTTCGGTGATTTCGATCTGCTCTTCGGCGCGGCCCGGCTGAATTTGAAGATCATCGATCTGCCGATTCGCTATCGGGCGCGCGCGTACGGCGAGACGAACATCCAGCGCTGGCGCCACGGCTGGCTGCTTTGCCGAATGGTATGGTTCGCCGCGCGGAGGCTGAAGTTCATCGACTGATTTGGCAAATCGGCAATAGGATATAGGCTATTGGCAAGTGGAGGATACCCTAGCCTAGGGCTTGTCCCAAAACTGCCGATTTCTCGATGATCGATTCAGGCGGGTTTTCCCGCGCTGGTTTCGGAGACGGATGCATTCACGTTCCAGGCATCGAGAGTGTTTTAAGGGTAATGATGCACAACACCCGGTTCGCACAGCGTTTTTGTTATGCCCGAAAACCCGGATGAATTTATCCCCACCCGACGCAGCCTGCTGACGCGACCTTCGGCGAGGACACCCGCCCGTCCGAACGCGAGTTTACGGGCATCCAGCGCTTCGAACCGATCTCCCGCTCGCACGAAGGCCTGGTTGATGTGCTTCAGGTCGGGCGCAACGACCCGGCGGGCTATTTCTACTACGTCATGGAGTTGGCGGATGATGCGAACGTAGGGCAGGCTTCCAGCCGGCTTCCAGCCTGCCAGTTGAGCGGGCATCCCGGCCCGCAGTCACCGACGGTCACAAAGCCAGCCGAACAGCGACACGGGAAACGGAAACCGCATCCTCAATCGCCAATCGCCAATCGGAAATCGCCAATCCCGACAAATACATTCCGAAAACCCTGGCGAAAGAACTGCACAACCGCGGCCGTCTGCCGGCCGACGAATGCGTGCGCCTGAGCCTGACGTTGACTTCAGCGCTGGGACACTTGCACCGGCACGGCTTGATCCACCGCGATATCAAGCCCTCGAACATTTCCTTCCGGCAAAGTCGCCCGCATTCTGCGAACAAACCCGGTGGTTAGGCGAGCGTCGTCGGGTTGTTTGATACGCGCGCTGACTTTCTCCCAGAGCATGTCGTCACGCGCCAAGATCTCCCAACGCTTGAAGGCATCCGACCAGTTTCTTATGATCTCTCGCCTCTGGTTGTCATCAAGTCACCGTGAACATGCCGGATCAGATTGCCCGCCAGTGGGGAGAAACCCCGCTTTACATGGTTTGAGTCCATGCCGGACAGCCACACCTCCTAATCTCAAATCTCAAGTTTGAAACTCGGATCAGTCCTCTGCGAACAAGTATTCCAGATCGCTCTTGGTCAGGCTCCGGGCAAAGCCTTCCTCGCCCAGAACATCGCTGATGGTTTGGGCCTTGCGTTGTTGGAGTTCCCAAATCTTTTCCTCCACCGTGCCCGGGGCGATGAGCCGGTAGGCGTTCACTGTGCGCGTCTGGCCAATGCGATGCGAACGGTCGATGGCCTGCGCCTCGACGGCGGGATTCCACCACGGGTCGTAAAGCACGACGTAACTGGCCGTTGTCAGGTTGAGGCCCGTGCCGGCTGCGCGAAGGCTCAAGAGGAAGAGAGAAGCCTTCGGATCATCTTGGAAGGCTTGAACCACGTCCTGCCGGTTTTTGGTTTCGCCCGTCAAGATGTAAGTGGGGAACTGCCGCCGCCGGCACTCCTCCTCCAGCAACTTTAGCATCTGCACGAATTGGCTGAAGACCAGAACCTTTTGGCCTTCGTCCATCAAGGGTTCGAGCAACTCGAAAAGCGTCTCCGTCTTCCCGGAAGCCGAATCATTGCCCACGAGTTGCGGATGGCAACAAATCTGCCGGAGGCGCGTGAGTGCGGCCAGAACGTGGATTTTGCTTTTCGCAAGCCCCTTCTCGATGAGCGCCTGTTGCACTTGTTCGCGGCTCCGGCGCAATTCAGCCAGGTAAAGCTTGCGCTGCTCGTCCGTGAGTTCGCAATCGCGCCGTTGTTCGATCCGGTCGGGCAAATCCTGCGCGACCTGCCGCTTGAGCCGGCGCAGCATCAACGGCCGGATCTTCGCGGCGAGCCGGCGGCGCGCAATCTGGTGCCCCCAGGCGACGTCTTCCCCTTTGGGCTCGTAGGTTTCGTGGAAGTCCGATTGGATGCCCAGGTACCCCGGCTGCACGAAATCCACGATGCTCCACAAATCCAGAAGCCGGTTCTCCAGCGGCGTGCCGGTGAGCGCCAATCGATGATCGGCCTTGAGCTGTTTGACGCACTGCGTGACTTGCGCGGCCGGATTCTTGATGTACTGAGCTTCATCCAGGATGATCCCGCGGAACTCGAATTTCTGGAGCGCGGCCAGATCGCGCCGGAGCAGGGCATAGTTGGTGACGATCAAATCGTGCTGCGGGATTTGTTTGCGGAGATTGTGCCGCGCGGCGCCGCTTTCCAGGACCAACACTTTCAAGTGCGGCGCAAAACGGTTCGCCTCCCGGCGCCAGTTGTGGAGGACCGAAGCCGGACAAATCACCAGAGCCGGCTTGCGTTTTTTGGGATTCTGCTCTTGCTGCCAGGCCAGCCAGACGAGGGTTTGCAGCGTTTTGCCCAATCCCATGTCGTCCGCCAGAATGCCTCCGAGTTTCAGGCGCGTGAGGTGGCACAGAAAATTGACGCCGTCTTTCTGGTAAGGGCGCAGTTCCGCTTGAACCGAGGCGGGGATCGGCACGGCAGGCACGCCCGTGAACTCGGTGAGCCGCTCGCGAAGCGTTCGGCTGGAGGATGAATCGTCGAATCGGCCCAGCGTCGCTTCATCCATTTGGGCGGCATGAGCCAGATCCACCCGTTGCGCCAATGGACTCAGACCGTCCAGTCCCAGATCTGCAACGGCCTCGTGAGCCGCCCGGACGGCTGCGGAATCCAGTTCCAGCCAGCCGCTGTCCGGGAGTTTGACGAAGCGCCCTGTCGCGCTGGCCAGACGCTGCAAATCGGCTGAACTCAACTTCAATCCTTCCGCTTCCCACGCCGCCGACACCGAGAACCAGTCAATGCCGCTGCCCTGAACGACGAGTTTGGGGCGAAGCCGGCGCGGCGATAAGAACAGGCGCTGAAAAGCGGGGTTTCCCAGACACTCGGCCTGCGCGGGCCGGTCCGGCCACGCTGCGGCCAGGGAATTCAAAAACTGCTCGTTGGCGTCACCGACCCAAAGGCCGGGTTCCGGCGTGAACCAGTCCAGCCGCCGAAGCCAATGCACGGCGGGTTCCAGTCGCGGGTCGTCGAGAATCTGCGGTTTGTCCTTCTGCTTTTTCGCAGCCTGAGTGACTTGCCATTCGTGGCCGCTCCATTGCCAGGCGCTTTGGTCGAGTTCGCTTTGGGCGAGCAGCCTCAAGCGAACGGTGTCTTCGGTGAGCTCGAAAAGGAACTGCGGCACAGCGCGATGAGCCACGCAGAGCGTTTGCCAGGAGAGATCCTTCTGCGTGCCGCTCTTTCGCAGATGGGTCAAGAGCCGATGGCTCAACTTTCGAACTGGCAATCGAGGCGCGCTGATCCAGGACGCGAAAAGATTCGGCGGACTCGGATTACGCACGAGATAAAAAGTCTGATTCACCAGGACCAGCGTCGGATGGCCGGCAAAGAAGTGCGCGCCATTCAAGGGCCGAGGTTCGGATTCGGGCAGAGTCAGGCGATGACTGAAGAACAGTTCCGCGCCCTCGGTTTCAAGCTGCGGGCTCAACTCCGCCAACTGTCCGTGAAAGCCCAGCAGCTTGTGATCAGGGAGGAACAGGCGCGAGGTCTGGCCCCAGCGCGCCAGCCATTGGAGCAATTCCATGCCATTCAACGCGAGCCATTCTTTGTCGAGCTTCTTCTCGCCGTACAGTTCTTTCAGCCAGAGAATGAAGCTGCAATCGGCGGGCGGAAAGAGCTCCTGTCCGTGGCCGGACCGTGTGGCCAGTTCGATGACCTCGCTGACCGTGCGGAGTTTTTCGCCGCTTTTCGGCCGGGAGACCGCGAACTGAACTTTCAAATTATGCAGTGTGGGCTGGTCGTCCAGCGGTTGGACTTCGCACACGACGCGAAGGGCGGCGCGGGGAGAATCCAGGTGCATCGGAGCCGGCGGGAGCAGCCAGTCGTCCAGAAACCGGGAGAATTGTTGTTCCTGCTCGGCCTGTTCCATTTCAGCGAGCCGCTCGTAATTCGCGTGCGGCGCCAGCTCGGTGGGCAAGGGGCGGTTGGAGCGAAGGAACAGCAGCGCCAGGGCTTCGAGCCGGGCCTGGCCTTGCGCCTGGAGCAAGCGCGGCCACCAATCTTCGCCGCCGAAATCTTTGCGGGCCAGACACAGCTTCTCGAAATAATCTTCGAGCAGCAGCCAGGAACGCTGGGAATCGGCGCAGGATGAAAACGCGCGGAGAATCTCCGTGCGGGCGGCGACGGCGGTTTTCGAATCCGCCAGCTCGCGCCGCAGATCGGCCAGGGCGCCGTACGTGCGGTCGAGCACCTGATGGTGGGCGTCGTATTTGGTGGTCGCCGAAGATGCGTGTTGCCCGTTATTGCGTTGTGGTTTTGCCATTTTGCAGTCCATCCACAGGGACGATGGTCGCTCATCTCGACACAAAAGCGCTCGGACGGTCAACGAGAAAACGCGCGTCAACGAGCTGCGTGCCAATGAGAGCGACCCATCAAATTCGGGTCCGTCGCCTGAGTAACGCAGGTTATCCTAGCGCGCGCTCTGCCGGGATCAATCCTCAATTCATACGAACGGGGACAACGGGGACTGTAGAACTAGGCTGGGAGCCTCGGAGCCGTTCGACGGCACGAAATCAGGCGCCCCGTGAAAAGGGCGTTTGATCGTTTCCCAACCGGGCGTGATTCCAGAACAAAACCGCACTCGACTTCAACCCAAAATTCGTATTTGCGAATTCCCAGGCAGCAATCGATTTTCCATCTCGACCCTTGCGTCAGTCGCACGAACGTGGAAACACAACGATGAGGGACAGCCACGAACGTCAGAACGAAGAAGAAGGGTTATGCGCAACAGATTTCAAAGTGAAGGCCATGGGATGAACCGGCAAAGCCAAGGAAGCGCGGACAGTCATGTCCGCGAGTTGAACGTCACAGCGCTTACAGGAGCGCGGACTGTTTGTCCGCGAGTCTTGGGCGATAGGCCGAAACGCACGGACAAGCTGTCCGCGCTCGTGCGCCTGAGATGGCGATTGGTCGAAGCGGTGAAAGTCCGCTTCTGTGCGGTGAAGAATCGTGCGGTATTGAACCATAACTGCGTCGTGGAAACACGGGGTGGAGAGCAATGGAACGAGAAC
>VHCZ01000310.1 GCA_016871535.1 Verrucomicrobiota bacterium | reverse complement strand
TTTTGTCCGTGGCCTGCGTTGGCTCGGTCCTTACAGCCCGCGTTGGGGATGCTCGGACCTCGCCGCCTTGGCCACAGCCAAAATCCCTCGCCGCAGGACCCCGCGCAATTTTCGGACACGCTCTCAGATGCTGCGGCAATTGATTCCTGAAATTGCTTCGAGCCGCGGGCGCGCGTTGCAAACGCCGCGGTTTCCTCACTTGCGCGGTCTGATTTCGCTCGGCGAGCGTCAGCTTGAGGGTTTCCTGAGGTGGCGGGACTTGTTGGGCGAAGCGGAGCGCGTCGCGGCGGAAGCGCTGGCGGAGCGCCAGGCTTCGCTCAATTTCGACGACGTTATCAACCTCCAGTACACGTCGGGCACAACCGGGTTTCCCAAAGGCGCGATGCTCACGCACCATAATCTGCTGAACAACGCGTTCTGGATTGGCGAACGCCTGAGCTTTACCCACCGGGACCGGCTGTGCATTCCCGTCCCGTTTTATCATTGCTTCGGGATGGTCGTGGGCAACCTGACGTGCGTCGCGCGGGGCGCCACGATGGTCTTGCCCGCGCCGCACTTCAGTCCGTTGCCCACGCTCCAGGCCATCGCGCAGGAACGTTGCACGGCGGTGCACGGAGTGCCGACAATGTTCATCGCGGAACTGGACCACCCGCAGTTTCGCGAGTTCGACCTGACCTCATTGAGAACCGGAGTAATGGCCGGGGCCCCGTGTCCCATTGAAATCATGAAGCGCGTGATGGCAGAGATGCACTGTGAGCAAATCACCATCGGCTGCGGCATGACCGAAGCCTCGCCTATCTGCAACATGACCGAAGCGGACGATCCCATCGACGTGCGCGTGAGCACAGTCGGCCAAGTCATGCCGCATCAGGAACAGAAAGTCATCGATCCCACGACCGGGCGCATCCTGCCGCGCGGCGCGCAAGGCGAGCTTTGTTACCGGGGATACCACGTCATGCGCGGTTATTATAACAATCCGCAAGCCACGCGGGACGCCATCGATGCAAGCGGCTGGCTGCACAGCGGCGACCTGGCAGTCATGGATGAGGCCGGGTATGTCAGAATCACCGGACGGATCAAAGACATGATCTGCCGCGGCGGGGAAAAGATTTTCCCGCGCGAAGTCGAGGAGTTTTTGTTCCGGCATCCGAAGATCGCGGAGGCCTACGTGATCGGCGTGCCGGACGATTATTACGGCGAGCAAGTCGTGGCGTGGATCAAGCTGAAGGACGGCGCCGAAGTGACCGCGGCGCAAATCCAGGAGTTCTGCAAAGGCCAGATCATGAACTACAAGATTCCACGCTACGTGAAGTTCGTCACCGAATTCCCCACGACGGTGACGGGAAAAGTGCAGAAGTTTCGCATGCGAGAGATCAGCGCGGAGGAATTGGGCGTGAGGTAAGGACGCGTTCCACCGCGTCCCTGATCAATCCCGATGCGATGGGTGCACGGCAGACCGACGACGTGAAAACCTGGCGCCTCCGCGTTCCATCGTCACTTTTTCGGATTGTCGTTTTGCCTCACGGTCTAAAGTGGGACGGAGTGGAATCCGTCCCTGCCACCGCGCGGAAAAAGCGCGAGGCCGATGCGCGTGACGCCGGGACCTGGAAGATCGCTTCGCCGTCGGGGTTCATCGCGGTGCCGACGGCGGTCCACGTCTGCAAGTCATTCGAAACCTCAATTGTCAGTTCCGCGCCCGGCCTACCATGCAGCGTCAAAGTCAGATCTCCGTTGGCAGACCGTTTCCACGAAGCGAGGCGAACCGTGGCTCGGACGTGTCGTGATCCCGCGATCACAACGCGGTTGCCGTCGAATGAAGCCGGGCCAGCAAAGAGCGCTTCGTTCGCAGTGTCGCGGCTTGACGTGGTTTGATAGGTCAACTCCCGCGGCTGATTGTCGAAGAACGGACCCCACTTTACCTGGCGATTCACGGGGTCGAATTTCCCCTTGTGCGAGACGTGGGTCGCGTTCCAGCCAGGCGGAAGCTCGTTCTGGACCGCGAAGGACTGCACGGTCGAGGCCGGTCGGGCGGAGATTCGCACTGAGAAAGGAGTCCATCACGAAATCGTTCGGAAAATTGTGCTCAGGCTCTCTTGCCGACGCTTAGGGCGGGGTATTCCTCCGAGCGCCTTCGACTCAAGGCCAAATCCCAATGAACCGCACCTTCCACGGATGATTCAAGAATCGAGCCAAAGGAGCGCGGCAGCTTGCCCGCGAGTTTTTCAAAAATCTCGCCATACCCCCACGCGGGCAAGCTGCCCGCGCTCCTTCTTGAATCAACGTAAGGGGTCATGGCGAACCGCGCTTGAGCGGACCGGACAAGCCTGAGAAGATGCCTGCGGAATAACTTTCGCGGCTCATGAAAATCATCGCTTGCCAGCTTGATTGCGTCTGGGAAGACAAGAAGGCGAATTACGCCCGCGTCCGTTCTTTGCTCGACGCCGCCTCGATTCCTGCCGGCGCTCTCATCGTGCTGCCGGAAATGTTTTCCACCGGCTTCAGCATGAACGTCGCGGGCATTCGCGAAAACAATCCGTCCGAAACCGAGACGTTCTTGGCGAATGCCGCCCGGCATTACCGCGCTTTTCTTCTGGGCGGACTTGTCACCCGGGCTGAGGACGGCCGGGGGCGAAATGAAGCGGTCGCTTTTGATCCGAACGGAATGTTCCTTTGCCGCTACGCCAAGATTCATCCCTTCAGCTTCGGCGGCGAAACCCAGCATTACGCAGGGGGAAGCGAGATCGTGACTTTTCCGTGGGGCGATTTCGTCGTCGCTCCCTTCGTTTGCTACGATTTGCGATTCCCTGAAATCTTTCGCGTCGCCACGCGGCGCGGCGCGCATTTGCTGGCGGTCATCGCGAATTGGCCGACGCGACGATTGAATCACTGGGTGGCACTGCTCCGCGCGCGAGCGATTGAGAATCAAGCTTACGTCGTCGGCGTGAATCGCGTGGGGAACGATCCCAAGCTCGCGTATCCGGGCCGCAGCCTGATCGTCGATCCACAAGGAGAAGTCGTCGCCGAAGGTTCGGGAGAGGAGCAATTGGTGAGCGCGGAGGTGGGCGTGGGGAGAGTGATTTCGTGGCGGAACGAGTTTCCCGCGCTCGGTGACATGCGGTCGGAATTCGTGCCGAGGTAACACTCCAATCTAGCGGCCGCAATCTTCGGAACGATCCTTCCCTGGGGCTGTCTATTTCCGGTGGAGCGCGGCAGGGCAAGCAGCTAAGCTTGAACAGCCGGCAATAGACATGCGGAGCCAAACCTCTGTTATCTCTGTTGCCTCCTGTTAAGGAAAAGCCGCGTCCGTGAGGACACTTCCGCGAGAGGCAGGCTGGAAGCCTGCCCTACATTGGATGAAACTGTCCGTCATCATTCCGGCCTTCAATGAGGCCAAGTGGATTCAACGCTGCGTGCGCAGCGTTTTCGCCGCCATCCAGGCCAACGCGCAGCCAGGTCTGTCCGCCGAAGTCATCGCCGTCGATAACAATTCCTCGGATGGCACGGGGGACCTGGCGCGAGCCGCGGGGGCGAGCGTTGTCTTTGAACCCGTCAATCAGATCGCCCGGTCTCGCAACGCCGGCGCCGCCGCGGCCACGGGCGATTGGCTGCTGTTCTTTGACGCGGACTCGCTGCTGCCACCGGAAACCCTGGCCGATGTCCTGGAGACCATGCGGAGCGGGACGCATGTCGGAGGCGGCACGGTAGTCGCCTTCGATACGATCCCCTGGTGGGCCGGGCCTCTGCTGGCGGCGGGAAACTGGCTCTTTCTGCTTTTTCGGATCACACCGGGCTGCCTGATATTTTGTCGCGCCGATGTGTTTCGCGAACTGGGAGGGTTCAGCAAAGATTTATATGCAGCCGAAGACGCCGACCTGGGAAGACGGATGCACGCCTGGGCGAAGCGGAACGGTTCGCAGATCGTGATGCTGCGCAAACACCCGCCCATCACGTCGAGCCGCAAGCTGCATCTCTACAGCAAGCCCGAAATATTGAAGCTTCTGTTCCGGTTCGCGCGCTCGCCGCGCGCGACGCTCCGGAATCCGAAAGATCTTCCGGTTTTCTACGATGGAAGGCGGTAGGCTGCTCGCGTCGCGCTCCAACGCTGCCGACCACTGCTCCGGGAGAATGTCGAAAGACGAATTTCTAAGCCGTAACAATTCAATCAGGAACCACGAATGAACACGAATCGACACGAATAAGAATGGGTTCCGGCGCTTTCTCGACGTTCACGTCAAGGATCACTTTGCCGTGACTTGACGCTGACCCGGTGCATGGGCACTTCATCCCCGTCCGAATTCGTGTTGATTGGTGTTCATTCGTGGTTGAACTGGATCGAGACGGTTAAACCAAGAACGCCGCCAGCCCTTCGGGTTTCGGAAAGCGCGGAAGCACATTGAACTGGCTTCTTGAAGGTCCTATTCTGCGCGCCGCTTTTATGCCGAAAAAGAAAACCGATACAACCTCTCCCCCGGCCGAGTTTGGTTTTTCCATGCCCGCAGAATGGGAGAAACACGAGGCGACGTGGTTGGGCTGGCCGCACAACCCAACCGATTGGCCCGGCAAACTCGACACCATCCGCTGGGTCTATGGCGAAATCGCGCGCAAAATTGCTCCCGGCGAAATCGTGCGGATGCTCGTCAATTCCAAGACCGACGCGAAACGAGCGCAAGAATACCTGAGGCGGGCCCGCGCGGACGTGCGGCGTATTCAGTTCGTCGTTCATCCGACGAATCGTGGATGGACGCGAGATAGCGGGCCGATCTTCGTGAAGCGCAGAAATCGCCAATCGCCAATCGCCAATCGCCGACCACCAATCGCCGATCGCAAATCCGAAACCGCCATCGTCCATTTCCATTTCAACGCCTGGGCCAAATACCGCGATTGGCAGAAGGATCGCCGTGTGCCGGAGACCGCCGCGAAGCTGCTGCGCAAACAGCTCTTCCGTGCCGAGTGCCACGGCAGAGATTTTGTTCTGGAAGGCGGCGGCATCGAGGTGAACGGCCGCGGCACTTTGCTCACCACGGAGGAATGTTATCTCGATCCGAAAATTCAGGTCCGCAATCCGGGCCTGGGTCAAAAGGAAATCGACGAGACGCTGAAAAAGTATTTAGGCGTGACGAACGTGTTCTGGCTCGTCGCCGGCCCCGTCGGCGACGACACGCACGGACACATCGACGACATCTGCCGCTTCGTGAATCCGGAGACCGTCGTGCTGATCAAAGAAACGAACCGGAAGGACGCCAATTATCGTCCGCTGTCCGAGAACTGGGAACGCATTCAGGATTTGCGCTTGGAGGACGGATCAAAACCGGAAGTTGTTCCGCTGCCTATGCCGGCGCCGCTGTACTTCGGTGGCTGCCGTTTGCCAGCCAGCTACGCCAATTTCTACATCGCCAACGCGGCCGTGCTGGTGCCGACATTCAACGACCCGAACGACCGCATTGCTCTGGGCACTCTCTCGGAACTGTTCATGGATCGGCCCGTGGTGGGCATTCACGCGGTGGATCTGGTGCTCGGCTTCGGCACACTGCATTGCCTGACGCAGCAGCAACCCGCTTGAGGCAAGGCTTGGTGGCTGCCATCCACCTAAGCGAGGCGAGCGGAGAATCAGATGTCCTCGCTTCGCCAAACCTGGCGCTGGATGCCTTCGTGAATATCAATCGCCGCAGATTGACGATCATCCCGTTTCATCCCCAACAACTGTATCTCCAGAAAACGCGGCCTTAGGGTCTGTTCAGTTGCCGCGCATCACGCCAAACTTCTGCGCCCGCTTCCCGTTGATCTCGGTGACGTACACCGCACCGTCGCTCCCGACCGTGATTCCGTGCGGCAGGATGAAGTTGCCGGGTTCTGAACCCAGTTCGCCCCACGCCCCAAGAATCTTTCCTTCCAACGTCATCTTGAGCGCGCGATGCGCCCGGCCATCCGCCACGAACACCGTTTCATCCGGCGTGATGAAAAGGCCGAACGGCGCGAAGCCGTCGAACTGTCGGATGAATTTGCCGTTCTGATCGAACACCTGGACGCGGTCGTTCTCGCGATCCGCGACATAGACCCGCCCTTGAGAGTCCAGCCGAACGGCGTGCGGCACATTGAACTCGCCTTCACCCGTGCCTTTTTTTCCCCAGGCGAGAAGGAACTTGCCGGCGTGGTTGAATTTCACGACACGCGAATTCCCGTAGCCATCGCTCACAAAGACATCTCCGTTTGGCGCGAACGCGATGTCGGTCGGTTTGTCGAAGCGCCTGTCGTCTTCACCGGGCGAATCCTTCACGCCCAGACTCAGCAGCACCTGGCCGCCCGGGCTGAACTTCGTGACGGTGTGATTGCCGTTGTCCGTCACCCAGATGTTGTCGTCTTTGTCGAGTCGCAGGCCGTGCGCAGACTTGAACAGGCCGTCGCCGAAGGAGCGGAGAAACTTCCCGCTCTGGTCGAACACCAGGATCGGATGCTCGCCGCGATGGAAAAGCACGACGTTGCCTTTGGCATCGGTCGCGACGCCAGACACGGCGCCGAGCGTCCAGCCGGAAGGCAGTTGCGGAAAGCCCGCGACCGCACGGTAACTTGCGCCCTGGGCTCGGCCCGAAAGTTGTTTGGCCATCGCGATGTCGTAGATGAAAATCCCGTAGCCTACACCGGCGGGGTCGCGAGACTTCGCCATTTGAAACGCGATGAACCGGCCATCGTCGCTCACGGCCGGATTCGACGCCTTGTAGCCGGGATAATCGCTGAAGTATGTCAGCCGCTCGGTCTGGCCGCTGCCGTCGAGTCTTAGAGCGTGTCCGAAAATTGCGCGGGGTCCTGCGGCGAGGGATTTTGGCTGTGGCCAAGGCGGCGAGGTCCGAGCATCCCCAACGCGGGCTGTAAGGACCGAGCCAACGCAGGCCACGGACAAAAG
>VHCZ01000309.1 GCA_016871535.1 Verrucomicrobiota bacterium | reverse complement strand
CCGACAAGCTCCTCGCGCCTCCGCGACCCGGAGCTGACAGTCTGTTCCTTGCAAGCTTTCAAAACCGCTCCGAGCTGATGTTCCGATCCTGCTGATGCTGGTGTCGTCGAAGCAAGTTTCGACGGGTTCGAGTAACCTGGAGGCAAGGAAGGTTGGCATGGACTTGGAGTGAAGTGCATTCGATGACAAGGGACTTAAGCAGTGCGGCCGGGGTCACATCTCACAATTTAACAATCTAAGAAGTAGGTTCAACCTCACGGGAGCAGGGTTCAGTGCGGCTGCCCAATGACAGCGCCGCCGGGCGTCAGCAGTTCGAGCGGTTAATGGAGGACCGGAGGGCGGGGGCGACGGCAGTGTCAATGTGTGGGACTGACCTGAATGGCGCTTTGACTCGAATGGCGCTTCGCAAGCTGCCGGCGCAACAAGCGCGGGCCTCGCGCGGGGGCTGGGCGAAGCCCTTCCGCAATGCCGCCACATCTTGCGCGCGGCAGGCGAAAATGTCCGGCAATTCCGAAGCCGCGAGAGCGCGGCTGCCCAGCGCGACAAGGGCGGTGAAGACGAGAGCGAGCCTTTTCATAGGCTAAAGACGAATCCAATCGAAGAAGCCGAGCGTTTCCAGCTCGTCGCGCAACGTCTTCGTTTGCGCGGCGGTTAGCGACGCGTTGGGCAGGCGCGCGGGGCCGACGTCCACGCCGAGCAACGCCATGGTGGCCTTGGCCGCGCCCATGAAGCCCTTGCCCGCCATGAGGTGGATGAGTTGCACCGAACGATACTGCTCCTGCCGCGCGGTTTCGAGGTCGCCCGCGGTGAATGCCGTCCACATCCGTCGATACAGCGGCGCGGCGAAGTTGTAGGTGCTGCCCACCGCCCCTTTCGCGCCCAGCGCCAGCGCCGCCAGCAGCCACTCGTCGCAGCCGTAGGCGACATCGAACCGGCCGCCGCCCGCCGCCAGACAAAGCTGAAATGCCATCAGGTCCGGGTTGGTGAACTTCAAGCCCGCCAGCGTCGGGATGAGCGCCGGCGCGCGTTCCAGAAAGTCCGGCATGGAAAGCGAAACGTGCGTGAAGACCGGGATGTCGTAGAAATAGAACGGCGTGCCCGGCGCGGCGGCGGCGATGTCGGCGCACCACGCAATGAGCGCGTCGAGGTCCCGCGGCTTGAAGTAGCTCGGGGCAAACGCGGAGATCGAGATCGCGCCCAGTTGTTCGGCCTGGGTGGCCAGCGCGCGGGCGTCCGGCAGGCAGTTTGACCCGACATGGACGGAGATCTTCAGGTCCGTGCCGCGCGCCACCTCGAACCAGCGTTGCGCCAGCGTGCGACGCTCCTCCAGCGACAGCGACAGGCACTCGGCGGTCGTGCCGTTGATGAAGGCCGTCGAGACGCCGTCGGCGAGCAGCCGGGCGGCCTGCGTTTCGACGACCGCGAGGTTCAACGAGCCGTCAGACTTGAACGGGGTATGCGTGGCGGCCACCAGGCCGGTCAGGGAGTGGATTGGTTTCATGAAGAGTGATCAGTGGGTCAGCGGCGTCTGGCCGGATTCGGTATCGCGCGGTTTGATCAGCAGCACCAGCACCACGGAAACCAGGGCGACGCTGGCGAAGATGCCGAAGATGGCCATGAGGGGGACCTTCCAGTCACGCAGGATGCCAAACCACCAATCGGCCAGTCCCCCGCAGCCGATGCTGACAAAATTCATGATGCCATAACCCGTGGCCCGCAGGTGCGGGCGGGCGATCTGGCAGAGGATGGGCATGTTGTTCGTATCGAAGAAACCCCAGCCCAGTCCAAACAGCACCAGGAAGGCGACGGCCACCAGCAGCAGCCCGGTTTGGGGCGAATAGCCGACGCCGAACATGGCGACGGAGATGCATACCATGCCAAGAGCGCTCGTGTAGATGCGCCCGCGCGGGTTGCGCCGCGACCAACGATCCGCCAGCCAGCCGCTGACGAACGCGCCGAAGATGCAGGCGACCATCCAATACAGCGTGGCCGAGACGCCCGCCTTGCCCTGGCCGATGCCGAACTCCGCTTTCAGGATCGCCGGCATCCAATCGCGCACGATCCACCCGGCCATCGCCGGCAGCGTGAAATATAAAACCAGGAGGATGAACGACCGGTTGCCCAGCAGTTCGTGCAGCACGGCGCGGGGCGAGGTGCGAGGTTCGGCGGCCTGGCCGGCGGCCACCGGCGGATTCCGCAGCAGCAGGAACAGCGGCACGGCATACAACACGCCCACAATCCCGCAGAAGTCGAACATCCACCGCCAGCCCAGCGACGGATGATCCGCCGCGTAGCCGCTGAACCCGCCCACGATCACGCCCGCGTAAATGCCCATCTGGTGAAATCCCACGGCTCGCGAACGCGTCGGGCCAAGATGATACTCCGAGACCAACGCCAGGGCGGCGGGGATGTAAATCGCCTCGCTGATGCCCATGAGCGCCCGGGTCAGCAGCAATTGGTCGTAGGTCTGCACATGGCCCGTCGCCCAGGTCACCGCCGACCACACCACCAGGCTCCAGGCAATGACGTGCCGGCGGCTGAACCGGTCAGCCAGATAACCGCCGATCGGGCTGCAGATCGCGTAGGTCCACTTGAAGAAGGCCAGAATCTTGCCCCAGTTCGCCTCGGTGCCGATGTCCGGGATGTCGCCCATGACCGAGAACTTCATGGCGGCCAGCATCTGGCGGTCGAGATAGTTGAGCAGCGCCACGGGCACCAGCAGCGCCACCACCAGCCAGGCATAGCCGGCGCTCTTTTCGTTGATCGTTTTCATGTTGGTCAAACCATGCCTTTCAAAGACTCAGTGTAATCGTCCAGTAACACGATGGCCTTTCAATACTCGCCCTTGCGCTGGAACTTCTCCTGGGCAGCGCCGCCAAACTTGGCGAAGGCATGCTCCAGGCTCGCCAGCAGTTCATCCCGCGTCTGGCCTGCCGCGGCACGCGCGGCGCGTCCTCATCGGGAATCGCGAGGAAGCCGTGTTTGTCTGCATGAATGAGCTGGCCTGGCTTGATCTTTCGGCCAAAGACCTCGATCTCGCAATTCCAGCGCACCGGCCAGGAATGGGCGTGGCCGACGCACATCCGCCGGGCCAAGGCTTTGAACCCGGCGTTGTTCATCTCGTCCACGTCGCGGATGGCGCCGTCGAGGATCGTGCCCACGCAGCCAAGGGCCTTGTGGATGTTGGCGTTCACCTCGCCCGAGTACGCCCCGATGGCGCGCGGTTTCTTCGTCCCCATCACAAGCCGACTCCCCATACAAGCCGACTGTCGCCGAAGCATCCGGCTGGAACGCAGACACATGACCTGGAAGGGCATGTCAATTTGCGGCCTTAGAACCGATTTCCGGGCCAGTTTTTCGCCCGTAAGGCGCCGCCGCCGCCTCTTGCAGCACCCACAAATCATCGTCTGCCGCTACGATCTCCATCTCGCGTCTGGAAAGGATTAACGGCTTCACCTCTTCCAGAAAGCCAAGGCTCCCAACCGCCAAACTCTCCGTCCACCGGGGCTCCCGCCGCACCTCGCCTCGCGCAATTCGTTCCTTCAAGCTTGCGTCCAGATGCCTGCCGACTTCTTCGAGACTGCCGGTGCGCAAGCGCCAGCACAGTCGCTTCGCGTCGATCACTCGGTAGCGCTTCCGGATGCCGACCAGTTCGTGATATGCATTCCACTCCCATTCGCGAGGATGGCCGGCCACTCCGCACCGCACCATGTTCATCTCGTCGATGCGTCAAGTGGAAGACCGCAATGGCGGGGAAGATAATAGCAGTTACGCCGGATGCAAAAGGGAATTTACGCTTTGGAGAATTTTGAGAATTTTGAGTTTTGGTGAGTTTTGGAGTTTTGGCTTGTGCTCTGGCTTTGAGTTGTGGATTCTTTCGAATCAGAATAAGTCGTGAAAGTGCAGCTCGACAATATTTGGCGAAGCAAACCGTTAGTCGCTATCGGCTGTGTCGGGCAGTTGTGTTTGCTGATCGCACTGAGCTGGCTGTCCTCGGATCATCAAGCGCATCACCGTGTTCATCACCTCGCGGAATCGATCTGTAAGATTTGCGGGCACCACACCGATTACGCACCGTCTGAAACGGATCATCACCCCACTTCTGGCGACGAAGACTGCGGCATTACGATGTTTGCGAACGGGCATGCGAATGCATCGACAGTACCCGTGAGTGTCGAAGTTCCTGCTCCTGCTATTCTGTTTCTCAACGGCACACCGGTTGTTCCGGTCCTGCCGCCGAGTCCGCGCCTCCTTCCTTTCTCCTGCGGTCCACCGACTACGGTCGCCTGAAGATTCGAGTTGCGGTATTCCGTTCGGCACAAGTCGAACGTCATCCTCATCTACCTTCAGGCACTTTCGCACCCTGGATGCCGCCAGTCTGATCTGGCGGTCACCTGAGAGCTCAGGTGGGTGCGGCTTCAACTCTTCCGAATGCTAAGGTTCGTTGCGGCTCATTGCAGGCCGCCCAAAACCGATTAGCGCATCTCAAGACGAGCAGCCGCACATCGTAAGCAGAATAACCAAATGTCGGACAAGCAGTGAATGAATGTCGGATGTGATGCCAATGCAGAGCAGCCACTCCAGTCGGATTAGGCCCCTGCTGGGCAAGCCGCTCCGCACCACCACGCATCACATCCGCAAATCGAAAATAAACAAAAAGAACAGAAAATGAAAGCAATCAACCACCACATTGCAATAATTGGCCTGGCGATTGGAATCGCTAGCTCAAGCGCTCTTGGCGCGCAAACTCCCATTGGTTTCGGCCATGTCGATATCGGCATCGCCTTCGAGAATAACGAGTGGGACTTGCACATCCACGATGAAACGATTGATCAGGAATATGAGCCGGGTGAGGCCACTTTAGTCGTCCGCCACCCTGCGCGCTCGGCTATCCCGTCCGATACGCGCTTCGCCTTTTTGGGCAGCGCTGGCGCGCCGCTCTGGGTCCTCTCGCAAATCCAAAACCATGACCTTCTATTTCTCGGGATCGCGGCCGAGGAGATTGAAAAGGGGATCTTTGCCGGTGATCAACTGAGGTTGACGCTGAAGCAAGTAAAAGGACCCGGTCATTTTTTCGTCTATAGCACGAGCGGCGCTGCGGGAACACCGGACGTGCGCATGAACAGCCGGGACGGCGTTTCAGATGCGGACTTCGCGACGGTGCTGGCCGGCGGCCACACCGATTACAATTGGGCCTTCACGGCGCCTGGAACCTACGAGGTCACGTTCGAAGCTTCAGGTGTGTTGACCGCTGAAAACAGGGCCGTTTCAAGCGGTCTGATCGCTTATACATTCGTCGTCGAACCAGCGCCAGGCTCTCAGGGGGATATCATCGGGTACTATGTGGGCGTCGATTCGCTGCCGCGGGTCCCCTTCGGGACCTACACCGGCCTGCCCAATCCGAATCAGGGCCGGTTGCTCTTCCTTGTCGGCCACGTTACTCCCGAAAATATTCTGAACAGCCACTACCGCGCCATCGGCGCCTATGAGTACACCGGTCCAACGAACGCCCCAATCGCCGTTCCGACCAACGCCAATCATCGCATTCCCGAAACCTTCACCCTGCAAGCGCCGCTGACATTAGTGCCCGGCTCAGGGCTTTACGAAGGCAAGCTGGTCAGCGCCAAAACCAGCGAACACTACAGCGACCTGCGCATTCGCTCGGTTCACACATTGCGGCAGCAGGTCACGCTGACGGCTACCAACCTTTTTGGTTTCGGCTCGCCGCAGGACGTTCTTTTCAACAGCAACCTCAGAGGACGGACCGGCCGGCTGGACAATGTCGTCGTCGCCCTCGAACTCGTTTCCATCTCGGATGGATTGCGCGTGGGATCGCCCTATCAAATGAACGTTGTCTCGAAGCCCGGTGATCGAGTCACGTTAGGCGAAGGAAACAGCTTCGAGTTTCAACCGGTGATCTGGGCCGAGGCCAGCGCCAAACCAGGCCCCTACTCCGTCCGCTTCAAACTGGTCGATGTCAGCAGAGCGCCTGGACATACGCCGGCGCCTGAGTCGGGAATTGTGACGTTCGATTTTCAGGTCGCGCCGCCGCCTGCGCTGAGCATAGCCAGAACGGTCACGCTGACTCTGCCGGTCGTTACGGAGGGTCACGTCCTGGAAAGCGCCGCTTCCGCAAGGGGTCCATGGATCGAACTGAACCTTCCATTCCAACTGATCTCCGAAGGAAGCGGGGAAGCCGTCCGTCTGACCGGCAAAACTCTTACTGTGCCGCTCACGAGCGAGACGCAGTTCTTCAGACTGCGCCAGCGCTAACTGTTCGGAAACGCTCAGACAAACGCGAAAAAAAAGAACTTGAATCTTCCTGAGTTGGAAGACAGCGGGTGCTGGTCGCAAACCGTGTGCGCGCCAGCACCCGCCAAAAAAACGAACGCGTGAAACGAAAAGGCCGCCGAAAAGTTATCTCGACACTCAGTCGCCGAACGATCACCTGGCAATGCCTGACAACCATCGCCTGCTCGCTTGTCAGCGGCGTTTCGCTCCGCGGGGCGCACGTTCACGTCCAGATCGCCCATGCGGCGGGGGCTTGGGACTTGCACATTTTCGATTTCGATTCCGGCCGTTACGATCCTGCCGAGCTGTCGATTCCTGTCGCGCTCGCGGCACGTTCCACGATCCCCGGCAACCCGCTATACGCCGCGTTCCTGGGCCGCCACGCTAAAATCCTAAACATGAAGACTGCGAGCGAGATCAGGAAAGAAACGGCTGATTTTCAAACGGGGAGCCAGCAGGGTCCGCCCATCATCCGAATCGAGCGTCTCTCGGTCGAGTACCGAAACGCCTCAAGCCGGGGCGAACGGCGAATGGCCATCAACAACCTGAGTCTGGCCGTTGGCGCCGGTGAAGTCTTCGGCTTTCTCGGTCCTAACGGCGCCGGAAAGACGACCACGATGAATGTGCTGC
>VHCZ01000308.1 GCA_016871535.1 Verrucomicrobiota bacterium | reverse complement strand
GGCGCCTGGCCGGCTGCGGCGTTGCTCGTCGGTCACAGCCCCAAAACGGGGATGCTCCCTCCTCGCGCCTTGCATCCGGCCAGGCGGCGCTCCCGCCAAAACCGGAAGTTATTTTTGCACAGACCCTAAGGGTTACGTCCACTCAGCCGAGGCTAAACCCTCTCTGTTGCCTCCGTTTGCTCCTGTTCAGATTGGGGTGCCCGCTTAAACGACCCTGGCTCGTCCCTTTCCTTTGACGACCTCGCCGATCAACCACGCGCGATGCTTTCGTGAACGGATCCATCGCAAGGCGGCCTCAGCTTCTTGCGGAGCGACGATGGCGACCATGCCGATCCCCATGTTGAAAACCTGGTAAAGCTCCGGTTCCGGCACGCTGCCTTTGGCCTGGATGATCTGGAAAATCGGCAGCACGTCCCACGTTCCCTTTCGAATGACCGCGTCGCAATTCTTCGGCAGCACGCGCGGGAGGTTGTCGATGAAACCGCCGCCGGTGATGTGAGCGAAAGCGCGGACGATTGGCGATTGGCGATTGGCGATTGGCGACTTGCGCAAACCTGCGCCATTGAAGCGCCGCAGCAACTCCTGCACGAGCGGACCGTAGCTGACGTGGACTTTGAGCAGCTCATCTCCGATGCAATTGCCGAGTTCCGCGACGCGGCTCGCAGGTTTTAACTTCATCTGCTCAAAGAAAATCTTTCGCGCCAGCGAATACCCGTTCGTGTGCAGGCCGCTCGACGCGATGCCGATCACGGCGTCGCCGCGACGGACCGTCTTCGCGCCATCGAGCATCCGCGATCTCTCCACGACGCCGACGATGGTGCCGCTGACGTCGTATTCGCCCGGCTGATAGAAGCCCGGCATCTGGGCGGTCTCACCGCCGATGAGCGCGCAGCCGTTCTCGGCGCAGGCCTTCGCAAAACCCGCGATGATCTGCGAGAAGACGTGCGGTTCCAGTTTGCCCGTGCCGAGGTAGTCGAGAAAGAAAAGCGGATCGGCGCCAAGCACCGCGATGTCGTTCACGCAATGATTGACAAGGTCCTGGCCAATCGTGTCGTGCCGGTCCATCGCGAAGGCGATCTTGAGCTTCGTTCCCACGCCATCCACGCTGGAGACCAGCACGGGCTGGCGGTATTTGCGCGTGTCCAGGGCGAACAACCCGCCAAAGCCGCCGACTTTGCCGAGCACTTCTCGGCGATGGGTTGCTGCGAGCAGTCGGGGCAATGAGCTTTTGACCCGGTTGCCCAGGTCGATATCCACTCCAGCGGCAGCGTAGGCATTTTTTCTGATCATTGGCTCTGTGCGAGAATCATCTTTTGTGTTGGACCACGCATCACACGGATAACAAGTGACACGGGATACCTGAAAGGTGCTTGCCCGAAGCGCTACAACAGGCGCGGCTGCAACTCTTCTTTGGCCAGCCCTTCGCCCAGGCTCTCGACGCGGGCGCGGCGGCGTTCGATGATGTTCTTGTCGATGGACGGATCGTACGGCACCGGGTAATCGCCGTCGTAGCACGCCATGCAAAACCCTTTCTTCGGGAGACCGGTGGCGGCGACCATGCCTTCCTGGGAAAGGTACGCCAGCGAATCCGCGTTCAAGTATTTTTGGATTTCCCGGACGGAATGGTTGGCGGCCATGAGCTTGCTGCGGTCGGGAAAGTCGATGCCATAGACGCACGGATGCATGTGCGGCGGGCAGCTCACCCGCACGTGCACTTCGCGCGCGCCGGCTTCCTTGAGCGTTTTCACGCGCGTCTTGCAGGTCGTGCCGCGCACGATGGAATCGTCCACGATGATGACGCGTTTGCCTTCGACCAGTTCAGGAATCAGGTTGAGCTTCACCCGCACATCGAAGTCGCGGATCAATTGCGAGGGCTGAAGGAAGCTGCGTCCCACGTAATGATTCCGGATGAAGGCCATCTCCAATGGAGTTTTCGACTCGCGCGAGTAACCGAGCGCCGCGTAAAGGCCGCTGTCCGGAACCGGGATGACGATGTCCGCCTCGACCGGGTGTTCGCGGGCGAGTTGGCGGCCCATCTCGATGCGGACCTGGTAAACGCTCTGGCCGGCGATCACGCTGTCCGGCCGCGCGAAATAGACATACTCAAATATGCAAAAGGCGCGGCGCTGGTGTTCGGGAAAGGCCGGCAAACTGCGCAAACCGTTCTTGTCGATGATGACGATTTCTCCCGGTTCGACGTCGCGGACCAATTTGGCGTGGATCTGGTCGAAGGCGTTGGTCTCACTCGACAACACCCAGGCTCCGTCCACACTGCCGATGGAGAGGGGCCGGAATCCGTGCGGATCGCGGACTCCGATCAACTCCTGCTCCGTCATGATGATGAGCGAGTAAGCCCCTTCGATCCGGCGCACCGTCTGGATCAGGTTGTTCTCCGTGCCGCCCAGGGTCGGCTGGGCCATCAGGTGCAGAATGATCTCGCTATCGACCGTCGTCTGGAACACCTGGCCCTTTTCCTCCAGTTCGTCCCGCAGGACGACGGCGTTGGTCAAGTTGCCGTTGTGGGCGATGGCGATCTGGCCGCGGCGGCAACTGATGGTCAGCGGCTGGGCGTTCTGCAAGTGGGAAGATCCCGTGGTGGAATAGCGCGTGTGGCCCACCGCCATTTGACCGACCAGTTCGTGCAGGATCTTGCCGGTGAAAACTTGCGAAACATAGCCCATGCCCCGGTGGCTGCGGAACTGTTTGCCATCGCAGGCGACAATGCCCGCGCTCTCCTGGCCGCGGTGCTGGAGCGCGTAGAGGCCGTAGTAGGTGAGGTCCGCGGCCTCCGGATGACCGAACACTCCGAAGACGCCGCAGTAATGTTTGGGGTAGTTTTGAGCCATTCAGATCAATGTGAGCCGGTCAAGCGCGTGAGTCCGAAATCAGTCCGGAATCGAGTCATCTCATCGCGCGCGCGATGGAATTCCACCAGAGGTCGTGCAACTCGCGCAAGTCCCAAGTCCATTCGCGCGCGTCCAGTTTGATTTTCAACGCCGCGCCGCTGACCGAGCCGAGCCGCGCCGCCGGGACATTCCATTGCCGGGCCTCCTGCAAGACTTCCTCGGCTCTCGTCGCCGCGACCGAGACAATCACGCGCGACTGCGTTTCGCCAAAGAGCAAAGCATCCAGACGAATCCCCATTCCCGGTTCTTTGGCTGAATCCCGTTCGCTGCTTTGAGATTTGAGATTTGAGATTTGAGATTCGAGGACGGTCAAATCCAGCTCCGCACCGATCAAGCGCGGCGTGTCGCGGGCCACCTGCTGCGAGATGCAGCTCTCCGCCAGAGCCACGGCCAGCCCGCCTTCGCTGCAGTCGTGCGCGCTCTTGATCAGACCCGCGCTGATCAATGCCCGCAGCGCGTCGTGCAGATTCTTCTCTCGAGCCAGGTCGCATCCTGGCGGACGCCCGTTCTTCAAACCGTGGATTCGCTGGAGATACGCGGAGCCGCCAAGCCCGAGCATCGGATCGCTCGCCTCGATTCCGTTTCCCAGGAGAATGATGGCATCGCCTTCGTCCTTGAACCACTGCGTCGTGATATGTTCCGGCTTCTCGATCAAGCCGACCATCGCGACGGTCGGTGTCGGATCGATCGGCCCGGCGGGATTCTGGTTGTAAAGACTGACATTGCCGCCCGTGACGGGCACGCCGAACGCACGGCACGCTTCCGCCAGACCTTCGACGGATTTTTGAAGCTGATAGAAAATCTCCGGATTGTGCGGATTGCCGAAGTTCAAATTGTCCGTGATCCCCAGCGGCGTCGCGCCGGTGCAAGCCAGGTTGCGCGCGGCTTCGGCGACGGCGATCTTGCCGCCCTCGAAAGGATCAAGATAGACATACGCGGCGTTGCAATCGACCGTGAGCGCGATGAACCGGTCCGGTTTCGGATTTCGGGTTTCGGATTTCGGATTTTCGGGAAGGGGCGGCAACGAATCCTCTTTGATCCGCAGCACGGCGGCGTCCGATCCGGGGCGCACCACTGAGCCCGCGCGCACGGTGTGGTCGTACTGGCGGAACACCCAATTCTTGGACGCCAGGCTCGGCCAGGAAAGCAGGGCTTTCAAATCCGCGATGGGGTCATTCGTGTCGGCAACCTTTGCGAGGGTGAATTCGCGCACGGCTTTCAGGTAGCCGGGCTCGCGCGATTCCCGATGGTAAATGGGCGCTTCATGCGCGAGTTTTCGCGCCGGGATGTCAGCGGCCACTTTCCCATGATTCTTCACGACCATTCTCCCCGTGTCGGTGACGACGCCGATCTGCGCCCAGGGCAAATCCCATTTCTCGAAAATGCGTTTCACCTCCTCTTCACGGCCTTTCTTGACGATGATGAGCATCCGCTCCTGCGATTCGCTCAGCATGATCTCGTAGGGCGTCATGTTGGGCGCGCGCTGCGGCACGCGGCTCAGATCGATCTCGATGCCCGTGCCGGCGCGGGCCGCGGTCTCGCACGTCGAGCAGGTCAATCCCGCCGCGCCCATGTCCTGCATGCCGGCGACCGCGCCGGTGGCCAGCAATTCCAGGCACGCCTCGCACACGAGCTTCTCCATGAAAGGATCGGCCACTTGCACCGCGCCACGCTGTTGCTCCGCGGATTCCTCCGTCAAATCCTGGGAGGCAAACGCCGCGCCGGCCAGACCGTCCCGACCTGTGGCCGGGCCGACATAGAACACCGGGTTGCCAATCCCTTTGGCCGCGCCGCGCGCGATTTGTTCGTGCCGCAGGACGCCCAGGCAAAAGGCGTTGACGAGCGGATTGCCTTGATACGATTTGTCGAAATAAACCTCGCCCGCGAGGGTTGGAATGCCGAAGCAATTGCCGTAATGCGCGATCCCGGCCACGACGCCGCTGAACAACCGTTTGTTATTGGCGATGGCCGATTTCCCCTCACCCGTCCTGCGGACACCCTCTCCCCCTCCGAGGGGGAGAGGGACGGGGTGAGGGGGCCGTTCGTGGGGAGAGGTGTCCTCCGTTATCGGTCCAAAGCGCAAGGAATTCACCGCACAAACAGGCCGCGCGCCCATCGTGAAAATGTCGCGAATGATTCCTCCGACGCCGGTCGCCGCGCCCTGAAACGGCTCGACGGCGCTGGGATGATTGTGGGATTCGATCTTGAATGCGATCGCCAGCCCGTCGCCGATGTCGATCACGCCGGCGTTCTCTTCGCCTGCGCCGACGAGGATTTTCGGCGATTTCGTGGGGAACTTCTTCAGCAGCGGGCGCGTGTTTTTGTACGAGCAATGCTCACTCCACATGACGGAGAAGATGCCCAACTCAGTGTACGACGGCTCGCGGCCAAGGATTTCCTTGACCCGTTCATACTCTTCCACGGTCAGGCCATGCTCTTCAACTAACTCCGGTGTAATGCTGGGTTCGGTCATCCGTTTACAACTCGTGCGGTTCAAAAACGAGACAGGAGCATGGAGATTCCAGTCTCCCGACACAAGCAAATCACATGGCGTGCCCCTGTACCGGGTAGAGCTGCGTTGCCGCGCAGCCGGTCTTCAGTCGATACGGCGGCGCAGCCAGCACCGCCCTGCGATCGACACCGGGCACCTGGCTCTTGTGCATGGCACCGAGGCCACGGCGGCTTCCCATGAATCAGACGGTAGGGCGAGCCTGTCCCCAGCGAGCCGAGTCGGACGTGTTCCAAGCAGTTCGAACAGCCGTTCTTCGCTGTTTTCAGTAATTTAATGGATGACCCCTTTACGGGTGCGCAAGCGGCCGGCGAATTGACTTCACGAAAATGTAAAGCGGCCTTTCGCGAAGACGCAGATGTACAGGCACAAGCTTGCAAAAAAGCGTTTTGCAGATGTAGTCTCCGTTAATGGCGCAACCCAAAAACAACTCACGCTCTTGGTGGCAAAAGATTACGGAAATTTGGTCTGAAAAGTCGGCTTTGGGGCAAGCTTCAGTTACGCCAATTGAACACCCGGAACGAGCCTCTCAGCAAAAGGCGGAATTCAAAACAATCCAAAAATCCACATCTGAACAAGCGCCAGTTCCAATGGCCGATCATCCGGATTCAAATCCAAACCTAGTCTCGCCAGAGCACCGTGAGCAACCTGAAACAATCCAAACGGACAAGGTAATATCGTCTGCCTACAAGGAGCGGATGACTCAATATGAGCGATTCGTACGACGAATGGCACGCCGCGAACAAGAGGCAATAGAGAGCAATCAAGGAAGGTTATCAAAAACGCTGACAAGAGAGGAGCGAGACAAGAAGAAACGCGCAGCCGATGCGAAGCGACTTCTGATAGTTCGAGAACATAAAGAGGCTCTGCGTCTCAAGAAAATGCAGTGTCGAAATACGTGGGGGCGTTTAGAATCAGATGAATGGAATCGCATTTTGGAGCAGTTTCTTAGGACAGTCTTGAGGGCTTCCCGTGATGACTTGCCACTATGGAGAAAACAAATCAATTCCATTGTGGGGCCAGCGCTTCTGAAGAAGGCAAAACTTAGTCGCGTAAGTGTGGGGTCTAGTTTCGAGTTCGAAGTTGCTGCGCAATTGCGAAGTCTCGGCTGGACTGTGCAATTATTGGGAAAATCCGGTGACCAAGGAGGTGATCTCTTGGCGCAAAAAAACAACAAAAATGTGGTGGTTCAGTGCAAAAACTTTAGTAGTAGCAAAGTTGGAAACGCTGCCGTTCAAGAAGTTGCAGCCGCCAAACAATTCTACCATGCTTCTGCGGCCGTGGTTATTTGTCCCAATGGATTTACTCGTCAGGCACAAGCACTCGCCGATAAAACGTGTGTGCTACTTTTAGCGCCGGATCAATTGTCAGTTCTGGGGTGACTTCAGCTTGAAAGAATCTAAGAGCGTGTCCGAAAATTCCGCGGGGTCCTGTTTTCGCGCCAAAGGCCGGATGGCGAGGCGCAACGAAGGAGAATATCCTCCCTGGATCTTCGACTGAGGAGCAACGAAGCCAG
>VHCZ01000307.1 GCA_016871535.1 Verrucomicrobiota bacterium | reverse complement strand
TTGGGCAGGTCCACATTGGCGAGCTTGAAGACGCCGCGCGCCGTGAGAGCGACGGCCACGACGAATAATATTGCGGTGAGAGGGTTGACCCATTTTCGAGCTTGAGCCGGCTTCCAGTGCTGCGGGCGAGAAATGTGAAGTTGCGTGCGGCATTCGACGCAGCGCGAACTGCTGCGATAGTTGGGATGGCCGCAATGGGCGCAGTAAATCAGGAGGCGCCGTTCACACTTTTCGCACGAAGCAGCATCGCCGGGATTATGATGGCCGCACTTGGAGCAAACGATCTCGGAAAGCGGCTCCAGCACCGCGAAAGGATCCAGGGGTTCAGTTTTCATTGAAGACGGTCCGGATCAAAGCACGTCCCCTCACAGGCCGCAACACGAATTCAGCGCGTTACTGATCAGACCGTGGGGCGAGGCTCCTACCGAGCCGTCCATCGCACCCGTTCGATTGAATTCGGCTCGCGAGGACGCTCACCCCACCTCAACTGAGGGAACACGCGTTGAAGGGCAAGGTCTGCACGCGGTAGGGCGGAGTGGCCGCTCCGCCGCGAATTGCCGCTTTTGCGATGACAACAAATCCCGAAATCCGGAGGTCACCGCGGAGCAACCGCACTCCAGGTTCCACCCGGCTTGGGTGGATTCAAGGGCTGAACTGAACTCCGATTGATCCCCTCCATCCACCAGAGCGTGAGGGAACCGTCGATGACATTCTGAAACAGCAAATCCGCCTGGCCACCTTGATTTCGATCCGCGGCACTGACCACCTTGGTGTTGACATCGCCGAAACGCGGCGGGTTGAGCAACACACCGGTCGTCATCGCCGTTCCATTCAAAATCCACACCGCCAGATTCCCATCCGTATGCTGAAAAACCATATCCGGAAGTCGATCTCCATTGAAGTCGCCCGAGGCCACGACTCGCCAGTTTCGGTCCCCCGGATTGGCAGGATTGGTCTGGACTCTCTGTGATCGACGTGTCCCATCCATGAGCCACACCTCGATCGCGCCGTCCGAGTGTTGAAGAATCAGGTCCGGTTTGGTGTCAGCATTCAGATCGGCGCTCGCAGCGACACTCCAGCCGAGCGCGTCCGGTCGGCTCGGCTCCAACGCTATGGTCTTAAGCAGTCGCGTGCCCTCCAGCAACCACACCGCCAGGGCGCCCTCCCGGTTCTGAAAAAGCAAATCCTCTCTGCCATCCCGATCGAAATCCGCGCTGCCCGCGATTCGGTAACTCAGGTCCCCCACGTTGCTCGGCTCGAACAAGGTTGCCGACTGGAAATTGGCGCCGTCCAGAATCCATGCTGCCAGGAAGCCGATCCGATCCTGAAACACCAGATCGGGCTGCCCGTCGCCATTGAAATCGCCCCGGCTGGCCGCTCCACCTTGCGAGGGCGCAATTACACTCAAGACGAAACTCGTGCTGGCTGTTTTTCCTCCCGCATCCTTGACCGTCAGGGTGATGATGCTCTGGCCGACCTGGCTTGCAACCGGCGTGATCACCAAGGTCCGATTGGCCCCGCCCGGGCTCACCTCGATGTTCGACTCCGGCACCAAAGCTTTGTTGGAGGAAGACGAGGTAACGCTCAACGCCTCGGGCGTTTCCGGATCGGAAATGCTAAACACGATTAACGCGCTGGGTGCCTCTTTCCCAAGCGTCACATCCTGGATCGGCGAAATGCTCGGCGGTGTGTTCGCCGGGGTGGTCCCGGTTCGGATCGGAAGTGGAAATGGGCTTTCGAGTTGAGCCTCCTGCGCCGGGAAGCGGAACGGTCCATCAGTCCAATGGCTCAGACAGAATGATTGGGAATTGCTGGCGCGAAACGGGCTTGTCGAGCCTGCCCGAATGCGCGAGCCTGACGTGGTTCCAGAGACCAACTGAACCCGTACCGGAGAGCACCATGAACACTCCCTTTACCCGCAGAAGTTTCCTCCACACAAGCGCCGGCGCGACCGCTTTGGCCGGACTCGGTGACTTTGCTTTCCTGTCTCGCTTGCCGCGCGTCTCAGCCGCGGAGGCAAAACTGGATCCCAAAATCGTCCGGTTCCACGCGGAGATTGAGCCGCTCGTCCGTTTGCTCGAAGATACGCCGCGTGACCGCCTTCTGGAAGAAGTCGCGATGCGCGTTCGCCGCGGCCTGAGTTATCGGGATGTGCTGGCGGCAGTGTTGCTCGCGGGCATTCGGAACATTCAGCCGCGTCCGGTCGGTTTCAAATTCCACGCCGTGATGGTCGTCAATTCCGCGCATCTCGCGAGTCTGTCGTCGCCGGATTCGGATCGCTGGCTTCCCATCTTCTGGGCGATCGACAATTTCAAATCCGCTCAAGCGCAGGACGTGCGGGACGGCGACTGGACCATGCCGGCGGTCGATGAAGCGGCCGTTCCTCCGGCGCACCAAGCGCGCCAGATGTTCACCGACGCGATGGAGAATTGGGACGAAGCCGCCGCAGACGCTGCGGCCACAGCCTTGGCTCGCAATGCCAGCGCGCAGGAGATTTTCGAGCTGTTCGCGCGCTTTGGTCAGCGCGACTTCCGTAACATCGGCCACAAAGCAATCTACGCCGCTAACGGATGGCGGACCCTTCAAGCCGTCGGCTGGCAGCATGCCGAGCCCGTTTTGCGCTCGCTCGCTTTCGCGTTGCTGGCGCGCGACCGCGGGGAGGACAATCCGGCGAAGAACGATTATCCTTCCGACCGCCCGTTGCGCCGCAACACGCCGTTCGTGTCGCAAATCCGACCGGATTGGCAGTCCGGAAAAGCAGATCCAGCCGCCACGAAGGCGATGCTGGTCACGCTGCGACAGGGTTCGGATGAAGACACCGCCAGGAAGGCCGTGGAACTGCTGAATCGCGGCGCCGCGCCGCAATCGATCTGGGATGCGTTGTTCGACGCGGCCGGAGAATTGCTCATGCGCCAGCCGGGGATCGCGACGTTGCATTCGGTCACCGCGACCAATGCGCTTCACTTCGCATATCAGAACAGCGGAAATGACGAAACGCGCCGGTTGCTCCTTTTGCAGAACGCCTCATTCATCCCGCTGTTCCGGTCCCGCCTGAACAACCAGGCCAAAGATTATCAGATCGGCCAGGCTGTCTTCCTGCGCACGGATACGCCGGATTACGCCGAGGAAACCGTGCCGTTCAAGACGCTGGAGGAGATGGTGAACATCTGCTGCCAGGCTTACCCGCATCTCACGCTGGAGCGTATTCTGGTTTACAGCCTGGTGAATGATGAACCGTGCGCGTTGACGCTGGCTTTCGTCTCCTCCACCAAAGGGCAGCGTCCTGGCAATCTCCGGCTCGCCGATTAAACAAAAAGAGCCAGTTTTCACTGGCTCAATGGTGATGAGATCCGTTGCGCCTTCACCCAGGCGCTCAGAAGAGCAACGAGGCCAACTGTTCGATTGCCGCCCCAACCTCGTTACGAGCACGATCTCGGTGCCAACCCTTAGTGGACAGCAACGTAACTGCTTTGCAATAGATTGGAGTCTAGGTCCCGCCGCCGCGTTCAAAACTCGGAGGATCGTTCAGATAACCAGTCAATCGCGAAGGGATGGCCCCTGTGTTCACGACGGTGGGGCGAGGCTAGGGCGAGGCTCCTGTCGAGGCTTTCCTTCGATGGCATTGGCTCGGCAGGAGCCTCGCCCCACCGTCACTGAGGGAAGGCTACTGAATTCGGATATCGCTAAAAACGACGGTTCGCTCCCGCATCTGAATGACCCGCGCCAGCGGCGTCTTGCCGTCCGGAGACAGGGACACCCGCAAGGCTTCCTCCTTGTTCGCCCCGGAGGCCAGCACCCAGACCTGGCGCGCGGCGGCAATGGCGTCGTAACCCAGCGTGATCCGCACGGGAGGTGGCTTCGTGGCCACGACCGGGCGATACACCGCCGGGCTTTGCGCGGCTGCTTCAGGTTCACCGGGAAAGAGCGAAGCCACATGGCCATCTTCACCCATGCCCAAAAAAACCAAATCCAGAATGGGTTGATTGTTCGCGGTCAGCGCGACGGACCGGCAAAGGTCCGCCGCGGCTTCGGATGCCGCTTGCGTTGCGTCCAGTTCGCCGCGAATCCGATGAACCCGATCTTCCTGGATGCGCAAAGGTCCGAGCAGATGCTCGTAAGCGAGGCGATAATTGCTGTCGGCGTGGGGCGGCGGCACGCAACGTTCGTCGCCCCAGAAGAAGTGAACGCGCTCGAAAAGGAAACTCTTCTTGGAAAACAGCCGGCTGGAACTGATGAAGAACTGGCGAGTAATCCGCCCGCCCGCCAATGCAACAGCGAACGAAGACGCCGACGACGAAGTCATCTCTCGAAGCCATCTCTCCGCCACCGATTCGGCGAGGCTCGAATCGTCGGGAAACCCGACCCATTCCAATCGATCCGTTGAACGGCTCACGCGACCGGCGGCAGTATCACTTCAGAATCGGCTGAGGATCGCGCCAGACATGGTTGGTCTGAGCCAGGAGATCCTCGGCTGCCACAGGCCCCCAGGTGCCGGCGGAGTAAAACTCGCGATTCGACAGCGACTTTCCTTCCCAGCCGTTGCGAATCGAATCCACGATCCGCCACGCAGTTTCCACTTCGTCACGGCGGATGAACAAGGTCGCGTCGCCGGCCATGGCCTCCAGCAGCAGCCGTTCGTAGGCTTCGGGGGTGTAGGCGCCAAATTCGGTATCGTAGCTGAAATTCATCCGGACCGGGCGCAGTTGCAGGCTCGTGCCCGGCACTTTGCCATTGAACCGCAGCGAGATTCCCTCGTTCGGCTGCAAGCGCAGCGTGAGCGCGTTGGCGTCGAGAGCTTTGTTGCTCGCGGCGGCGAACAAGACATGCGGCGTGCGACGAAATTCCACGCGCACTTCGCTGGCGCTCAGGGGCAAACATTTGCCGGTTCGAAGGAAGAACGGCACGCCGGACCAACGCCAGTTGTCGAGAAAGAGCTTGAGCGCCACATACGTCTCGACGTTTGACTCGGACTTCACCTTCGGCTCCTGTCGATATCCGGGCCGCAACTGGCCGTCGAGCATGCCGGCGAAATACTGTCCCCGGACGACTTGTTTGGCGACGTCGTTGGGGTTGAGCGGTCGGATGGATTTCAACACCTTGACTTTTTCATCCCGAATCGCCTCGGCGTCCAGCGTCACGGGCGGTTCCATCGCGATCAGCGAAAGCACCTGAAGAATGTGATTCTGAAACATGTCGCGGATGGCTCCGGCTTCCTCATAGTACCCGCCGCGCTGGCCCACGCCTAACTTCTCGCTGACGGTGATCTGGACATGGTCGATCGACTGCCGATTCCAGAGTTGCTCGAAGATCGAATTGGAAAAGCGGAACATCAGGATGTTCTGCACCGTCTCCTTGCCGAGATAATGGTCGATGCGGAAAACCTGCTTCTCATGCGCGAACCGGGTCAAGTCCCCGTTCAACTCCTGGGCGGATCCGAGGTCGTGCCCGAAAGGTTTCTCGACCACCAGGCGTTGCCAGGAACCGGTCTGCTCTTCTTTGTGCAGGAGACTGGCCCGGTTCAGTTCCTCCGCGACCTGGGCGAACTGGCTCGGAGAGGTCGCCAGGTAAAACAACAGATTGCGCCGAAGCGGCTCGCTGCCGAAGGAGGTCAGCAGTTTTTCCAATTTTGCATAGGCGGGCGCTTCGGAAAAATCGCCCTGGCAATAAAACAGGTTTGGCGAGAACTCTTCCCAGAGTTTCTCATTGACCGGCTTCGTGCGTGAAAACTGATTGAGCGCGGTCTTCAACTCTGCTCGCCATTCCGCGTCCGTTTTCTCGCGACGGGCGAATCCAATGATTCGGTACGGGGACGGCAGCTGTTTGGCGGCGTAAAGGTGATAGAGCGCGGGAATTAGCTTGCGGGCGGTCAAGTCACCACTGGCGCCAAAAATGACAATGGAGCACGGTTCTACGCTTTTTCGTCCCTCCTCCGTACGGCAGGAAATCAACTCATCCAACTGCTCGAGGTCGCTCATGGACTGCGATAATGACCGATCCTGGGGCCAATTTCAACCTTTCTTCCGGCTTCCGTTCTATTCCGTCTTATTCCGTCGGTCAAGGTGGGGCGAGCGTCCTCGCGAGCCAATGGCCATCGGGGCACGGCTCGGCAGGAGTCTCGCTCCACCGTCGTTTACTGAGAGGTCACCTTGCGCCGCCACCACATCATCCGCTCCAGGCCGACGCGATTGGGGTAGGAACGCGGCACCCATTCGCTCAGCAACTCAAAGTGCGGCGAGAAGCGTTGCCACAGTTCCTCGTGGGTCGTGCCAAACGGCGGTCCATCCCGATCCGGAATCAAGTAGTTCACCGCGAGGTAGTGGCCTCGCGGTTTCAGCCAGCGCAACACGGCCCGAACGTAATCGTCCCGCCGGTTCGGGTTGATGGCGCAAAACAGCGTGTGCTCGAAAAGCCAATCGAAAAGCGCCGGAGGTGCGTCGCTGAGAAAATCCCCCAACTCGAATCGCGCGGTCAGCCCTGCTTCGCGAGTGCGAGTCTCGGACAAAGTGATCGCAGTGGGCGCGATGTCGCAGCCAAAAGCTGAGAAGCCAGTCCTGGCCCAAGCGCGGACATCATGGCCCGTGCCGCAACCCGGCACACACACCGTCCCGCGCGGCAATTCAGAGTGCGCCGCCAAAAAATCCACCAACCCCGGGGAGGGTTCTCCCTTTTCCCAGGGCATGTCATTGGCCTGATACCGGGCTTCCCAGTCGGTTTCGTCCGAAGGGTGAGGGGACTGGAGATTCACATTCACCGCTTGCGCGACAATGCCGTGTGTTTTTGCTTTTCTGGCAAAGGTTCGCGGCACAACTTTGAACTTGAAAGCTTAGAGCGTGTCCGAAAATTGCGCGGGGTCCTGCGGCGAGGGATTTTGGCTGTGGCCAAGGCGGCGAGGTCCGAGCATCCCCAACGCGGGCTGTAAGGACCGAGCCAACGCAGGCCACGGACAAAAG
>VHCZ01000306.1 GCA_016871535.1 Verrucomicrobiota bacterium | reverse complement strand
AGAAACGAAGCCAGAAAGCGAAATCGCCCCAGCCCTCCGGGGCGGGGCGGCGCCTGGCCGGCTGCGGCGTTGCTCGTCGGTCACAGCCCCAAAACGGGGATGCTCCCTCCTCGCGCCTTGCATCCGGGCAGGCGGCGCTCCCGCCAAAACCGGAAGTTATTTTTGCACAGACCCTTAGCCCGCGCGCCGAAACCATTCGACGAAACGGGCGATGCCTTCCTCGATTTTCACCAGCGGATCGTAGCCGAGTTTGGCGCGCGCCTTGGAAATGTCGGCGTAGGTAATCGGGACGTCGCCGGGTTGGTTGGGCTGCCAGTCGAGCCGCGCCGTTCTTCCGAGCGCCTGTTCCAGAAGCCGGATCAGATCGATCAATTTGACGGTCTGAGATTCGCCCAGATTGAAGACGTCGAAGCCAAACTCCAACCGCGTGCAGGCCAGGATCCCCTGGAGCGTGTCCGTGACATAGGTGTAATCGCGCGCCGCCGAGCCATCGCCAAAAACCGGAACCGGCTGCCCGTCGCGAATCAGTCGCGCAAACTTGTGAATGGCCAGATCGGGCCGCTGCCTCGGGCCATACACCGTGAAGAGCCTCAGCATGACAATGTCCATTCCATAGACATGGTGGTACACATGGCCCAGGGCCTCGCACGCCAGTTTGCTGCTGGCGTAAGGCGAAATGGGTGAAAAAATCGGGTCGCTCTCGGAAAAGGGAACTTTGGCGTTGACGCCATACACCGAAGACGACGAGGCCAGAATCAGCTTCCTGACGCCATGATTTCTTGCGGCCTCCAGCAGATGGACCGTGCCTTCGACGTTGACGCGCTGGTAAAGCGCCGGCTCGGCGAGGCTCGGACGCACGCCGGCGCGGGCCGCCAGGTGAATGATCTGATCGAACCGCACGCCCGCCAGCAAGTCGTCGAGCGCTTTCCGATCCGTCAGGTCGCCCTGGACGAAATGGAAAGGCAACCGGGACGATTTCACCTCTTCCAGATTCCGCCGCTTCAGCCGGGGATCGTAAAAGTCGTTGAGGTCGTCGAAGGCCCACACCGAATGCCCGTCCTGGAGAAGGCGTTCACACACGTGCGAGCCGATGAACCCCACGCCGCCCGTGACCAGAAAATTCATGGCGGGCAGCGTACCAAAGCCGGAGGGCGATGGGGAATTTCAAATTTGAAATTTGAAATTTGAAATTTGAAACCCACAATGCGCGCATGACAAACGCGCCCTTGCTTCAACTGGACCTTCCCGGAATCCCCAAAATCAAAAGCGGCAAAGTACGCGAGATTTTCGACCTGGGCGACGCCTTCCTGTTTGTGGCCAGCGACCGCATTTCCGCCTTCGATTGCATCATGCCCAACGGCATCCCGCGCAAAGGCGAGGTCCTGACGCAACTGTCGCATTTCTGGTTTGATCAAACCGCGTCGATCGTTCCGAATCACCGCCTGGCGCTGCCGAGCGACCCGCTGCCGCCCAGGCTCCAGTCTTTTGCGGATCGCTTGAACAAGCGCACCATGATCGTGAAGAAAGCCGAGCCGCTGGCCATCGAATGCGTGGTGCGCGGTTACCTGGCCGGATCGGGCTGGAAGGAATACCGGCAACAACAAACCGTTTGCGGCATCGAGTTGCCTCCGGGTCTGGTGGAGTCCGCGGAATTGCCGGAGCCGATTTTCACGCCGGCGACCAAAGCGCAGACCGGCCACGACATCAACATCAGCTTCGAGGAAGCCTCCCGCATCGTCGGAGCGAAAGTGGCGGAGCAAGTGCGCGCCGCCAGTTTGAAGATTTACACCGCGGCCCGGGAGTACGCCCGCCAGCGCGGCATCATCATTGCCGACACCAAATTTGAATTCGGAACGTTCAACGGCGAATTCATCCTGATCGATGAAGTGCTCACGCCGGATTCCTCGCGCTTCTGGCCCGCCGACCAGTATCGGCCCGGCGGCAGCCAGCCCAGCTTCGACAAACAATTTGTCCGGGATTACCTGGAGACGCTGGACTGGGACAAAACCCCTCCTGCGCCCGCGCTCCCGCCCGACGTGGTGGAGAAGACCCAGGCGAAATATCTGGAAGCCTATCGGCGACTGACCGGGAAAGAACTCTGAGCGTATGCGCTCGGCAAGTATTCAGGTGCTTGTAAAACGTGCTGCCGCACAGGCGCGGCTTCGGAATCAGTCCCGTGAGTCCACTCCCCAGGGCGCCGGGCGAGCCCTTCACCGACTTAACGATTTAACCATTTTAACGCTTTAACGACTTTGGATGCGCTCGTTGAAGATTTCCTTCAGTATCTCCGCAACGAACGCGGCCAGTCCGAGCACACGCAGAAAACTTACAAAGGCCTCCTCGACAAGTTTGTGGCGTGGGCCAAAGGGCGGAATGTCGCGGACTGGCGCGCAGTGACCCTTTCGCACTTAACGTCCTTCTTGCTTCAGGAACAACAGCGCCAGCGCCAGAAGCCCGCCGAGTCCACCGGCAAGCTCAGCACGAGCACGCTTTATCTTGAGATCGCGGCGCTTCGCGCTTTTTACCGCTTTTGCGAACAGGAAAAACTGCTGCCCGCCAACGTCGCCGAAAATCTCTCGCTCCCGCGGCGCTGGCAGCGGTTGCCCAAATCTCTGACCGACGCCGAAATCAAGCAGTTGCTCGTGCCGCCGGCGCAAGAGACTCCGGCGAGCCTCTGCGATCAAGCCGTTCTAGAACTCGCCTACGCTTCGGGGCTGCGCCTCTCGGAGTTGTGCGGCATCCGTCTGGAGCAACTTCACTTGGAGGCCGGGTTCGTGACGGTCGTTGGCAAAGGCAACAAAGAACGCGTCGTGCCCGTGGGCCGGAAGGCGGTTCAGGCGCTGCAGCGTTATCTCGAGGCGGGCCGGCCCAAGCTGGTCACGCGGCGCACGCCGGCGAATGTTTTTTTGACGCGCCGCGGCACGCCCTTCGCGTCGGTCACGCTCTGGCTGCGAATCAAAAAGCGCGTGCGCCGGGCCGGGATCGAGCGGAACGTCACGCCGCACATGCTGCGGCACAGTTTCGCCACGCACCTGCTGGAGCACGGCGCGGACCTGCGCGTCATTCAAGAATTGCTGGGCCACGCGAGCATCAGCACGACCGAAGTCTATACGCACGTGGCCAACGAGCAGTTGCGCGAGGTGCACCGTAAATTCCATCCGCGCGCGTAGTATTCCCTCCGTTCGTTAAGGTGGGGCGAGGCTCCTGCCAAGCCAATGCCATCGAAGAAAAGCTCGGCAGGAGCCTCGCTCCACCGTCGAATACCAAAGGCCCATCCGCGTGCCTGCTGCTTGGTCCGCGGGATGGACGACAAAGCTCGTAGCGCAGAGTTGCACTCTGCCGTATCGCAGAATTGTATTCTGCGGGGCGTCTCCCAGTTCGACCACGCTGGGACTTGCTGGCGCCCTGCCGATTGGAAATCGGCGATACAGCAGATTGAAAATCTGCGCTACGGTTCTCCGGTCGATCTGTCGTCAATCCCACGGTCTGCGCAGTAAGTGGTCCATTTCATAAATGCGCAACCCTTCGGGCGGGAGGTCTTTTGCGGCCAGACTTCGTTGCTCGCTCCTCACAGATCCACTGCGGGATATGCTCGTCGCTCGCGCCTCGTCTGGCCGCAAAATCCCTTGCCGCGAACGTGAGCGTATTTATGAAGCGGACCACTAAACGAGATTTCTTGACAGTCGAGGTCTTTGGCGGATTGATCGTCGCGACTCGCGATCCAACCCGAGGCGCGAACCAAACGGCACGGCGGCAAACCGAGTCCAATCTCCGATGGCAAAACCGAAGTTGACCAACAGCGCAAAAAGCGCCGGCCGCGAACGCGTCGTGATCGAGGACGTCAAACCCCAGATCGACGGCGGACGCTTCCCGATCAAACGAACCGTGGGGGAAAAGGTTGTCGTCGAGGCGGATGTTTTCGTGGATGGCCACGACGCGCTTTCGTGCGTGTTGCTTTTCCGGCACGAGAAAGATCCCCGGTGGTCGGAAGGTCCCATGGAGTTTCTGGTTAACGACCGGTGGCGCGCCGAATTTGCCGTGGCTGAATTGGGGCGTTACCAGTATTGCGTCCAGGGATGGGTGGACCCTTTCAAATCGTGGCAACGCGACCTCCGTAAGCGAGTGGAAGCGCAGCAGCAGGACATCGCCACGGACCTGTTGATTGGCGCCGAGTTGGTTTTCCAGGCCGCCAGCCGCGCTGCGAGTCAGGATGCGCACCGCTTGAAGGAACTGGCGGCGAGCTTGCGGACTCGGCGCGACTTTTCCGGCGCGACGCACCTGGCGATGGTCGATGATCTCGCGCCGCTGGTGAGCCAGTACTCGGAGCGGCGATTCGCGACTCTGTCGAGTGAACTCGGCGTGCTCGTGGACCCGGTCAAGGCGCGTTTCAGCGCGTGGTACGAGATGTTCCCGCGCTCGTGCTCCCCGGCGCCGGGCCAGCACGGCACGTTCAAAGATTGCGAAGCGCGTTTACGGTACGTGGCGGCAATGGGATTCGACGTGTTGTATTTTCCCCCGATCCATCCGATCGGCCGCACCTACCGCAAAGGCAAGAACAACGCGCTGACCGCGGGGCCGGACGACGTGGGCAGCCCGTGGGCCATTGGCGCCGAGGAAGGCGGTCACAAAGCGATTCACCCGCAGTTCGGCACGATCGCAGATTTTCGCGCGCTGGTCACGAAGGCGAAAGAGCTGGGCATCGATATCGCACTCGACATCGCGTTCCAGTGTTCGCCGGATCACCCCTACGTGAAGGAGCATCCGGAATGGTTCAAAAAGCGGCCGGACGGCACGATTCAATACGCGGAGAATCCGCCGAAGAAATACCAGGACATCTATCCGTTCGACTTCGAGACGGAGCATTGGCAAGCGCTCTGGGAAGAACTGACCGGCGTGGTGCTGTACTGGGCCGAACAAGGCGTGCGAATCTTCCGCGTCGATAACCCGCACACGAAACCGTTTCGGTTTTGGGACTACCTCTTGGGCAAAGTGAAGGCCCAGTACCCGGACGCGCTATTTCTTTCGGAAGCGTTCACACGCCCCAAAGTGCGGTATGGCCTGACCAAGCTCGGCTTCAGCCAGGCCTACACGTATTTCGCGTGGCGGAACACGAAGTGGGAATTGACGACTTATCTGATGGAGTTGACTCAGACCGACGTGCGCGAACATTTTCGTCCGAATCTCTGGCCGAACACGCCGGACATCCTGACCGAGCATTTGCAGCACGGCGAGCCGCCGATTTTCAGTTCGCGTTTCATCCTGGCCGCGACCTTGAGTTCGAACTACGGGATTTACGGGCCGGCTTATGAACTGCGCGAAAACCGGGCGCGCGAACGCCGCAGCGAGGAATACCTCGATTCCGAAAAATACCAGCTTCGACGCTGGGACCTGGATCGGGGCGATAGTCTCAAGGAACTCATCGGGCGCGTGAACAGAATCCGGCGTGAGAACCCCGCGTTGCAGAGCAACGCGAGCTTGCGCTTCCATCCCTGCGACAACGACCAGATCATTTGTTACAGCAAACACACGGAGGATTACTCGAACTTGATCGTGGTGGTGGTGAACCTGGATTCGCGCCACACGCAGGCCGGCTGGGTGGAACTTCCGATTCAGGACATGGGCGTCGATCCGGAAAAGCCGTATGAGATGCACGACCTGCTCACGGACGCGCGTTACATGTGGCACGGTCCGCGCAATTACGTGGAGTTGAATCCGCACTTCCTCCCCGCGCACATTCTCCGCGTCCGCCGCAGAGTCCGGGCCGAGCAGGACTTCGATTACTACGTGTAATCCGGCGGCGGCAGAGCCGGATTCCTGGATTTGTGGATTCTTCGATCCCGTAGTCACTCCACTACTACATCACTAACCCTCCATTGCTCCATCCTTACCATCCTTTGCTGACAGCGGCGCAACCGAGAGCGCAAACCGCCGACAAAAAATCGCAAGCCACCGGGAGCGAGCCGTCCCTGACTCGGTTACGTTGGCGGCCATGAAACGAACATCGCAAGACAACATACGCACAACGGAATCCGGATTCACTTTAATCGAATTGCTGGTGGTGATCGCCATCATCGCGATTCTGGCCGGCATGCTCTTGCCGGCGCTGGCCAAGGCCAAGAGCAAAGCCAAATCCGTCGCCAGCCTTAGCAACCTCCGCCAATTATCTTTGGGCATGACCCTGTATCGGGATGATTATGACAGCCGCTTTCCGGGCCATTCACTGGCCGCGGTTGCCGGGCAAGCGCGCGTTCGGTGGGCCGACTTGATTTATCCTTACATGCAAAACGTGGAGGTGTATTTGAGTCCGAATCTGCGCCCGGAGGAGCGCGCCTTCATGATCAAGCCGTTTGCGCACACCGCGCCGGGCGGTGTCGAAACGCCGGCCGCGACTCGCTACTACGGAGGGTATGGGTTCAATTATCAATACCTCGGCAACACCCGGACGCCGGGCGGTGTTCCGCCCTTCCATGCGACCGACAGTTCGATTCTCGCCCCGGCGAATACCGTCGTCCTGGGCGATACCAAAGGATCTCGAAAAGGTTCTCCTGGCTTGCCCTACGGCGCCGACGGGTCTGGAGTCTATGTCATTGACCCGCCGCTTGGATCGGAGCGATTGGGTTCCAACGGCAGCCGCAAGAGCAGCCCAACGCCCGGTCCCGGCAACGCCTACTATGAAGGCGGCGATGACAGCTCCGACGCCCACCGCGCCACTCCGACCGGGCGCAATGGCGGCCGGGTGAACGTCGTGATGGTGGACGGACACGCCCGCGCGATGACGCCGGAAGAATTGGATGGCAAGAAAAGCGGGACTGGCGGGATTCCGAACAACGCGTGGTGGAACGGCCACTTCGATGCGGCGAACCGCTAGTGCTTAGTTGCATAAGTTAATTACTGTATTGCGAAGCTGAGTTCCCCTGACTTCGCGCTTGCGCCAGACAAAGGGTTTGGAGGTCTGGTTATGCTTGGCAATAAATTGTTCGAGCAAAGTTCGCAGTTCTTCCTTGT
>VHCZ01000305.1 GCA_016871535.1 Verrucomicrobiota bacterium | reverse complement strand
TAGAGCGTTCCGATTCCGGTACCCAAGCGAAGATTGAAGAAGAATGCCTGCCGCGCCCTTGGCAGGCCAAGGGCCAAGCTATGGCCTGGCTAACCGATCAGGGAAATTCTCTTGGGATGACTTGAGAAACTCCAAGGTCGATGTGCGAAGAGCTAAACGCTAAACGATGGGATCCAGGAGGTACTGGCTTTGGATAGAGTCCGCCATGCTTAATGCGGCGCTAAATGTGACTTGGATCTCCCTGATTCTGCTCAACTTCCGTTCGGTCCCAGGGTCCAATTCTGCAGGGCCGGGCTGGACCGGACGGTGGGGAAGGTAATGATCTGCTTCGGTTCGAGGACCGATGCCTTCGACGGTTCGATCGACATTGCCGCGCGACTTCGCAGATCGAAGGGACAGCGGTATGTTTGCGGCGCTGGCGTTGCTTGCTGAGGATACTTGCATATCGTCTGTAGGGTGCGGAATGCTGATTTCACGAAGTTAGACGGCGGCTGCGGTTCCTGCGCCGATTGTCGTTAGACTGGTTCCCGGGAGTTTTGGAAGATTCATGAGCACGCTCGCCGCCTTCCTCGGTTCCGTGGTCGCGCCTCGTTCATTCCCTACTTTCTGCAAGAATGCTTTCTGATTGCCGACCGCCAGCGCTGCCTTGGTGATGTCCGCCGCCGCTGCCTCTGGTTGCTTGCGATTCTCCTTCTTCACGGCCATAAAGTGTCCTCAATTTTCGGTTTGTTTGTTTGCTAATCGCTGTGACACGTTCACGCTAGTCCACGCTGATGTAGTCCACGCTGATGTAACTAACTAAACTCTAGTCTGACTCAGACACTTGTCGAACTAACATGTAGCCCTATCCATCGCTTCCCTTTCGGCTCTATAGACGGCTTTTCTGTTTGCCTGAAATCGCACTGTCCGTATCTCAGTCTGGTCAAGCTCGAATTGCGAGACGACAGGCAATTCTTGAGGCCCGACCTTGCGCATCGCGGTTTCTCAATCGACATCAAAGCAAAGCCCGTTCCGCTCGCGTCGATGACTGAATGGCTCCCCAGAAGTGCCCGCGAGGAACACACCGATATCAACCTATCTCAATCGATCGGCCTAATCCGATATGGCAGTGTGGCTTGCGCTCTGCCGGACTAACAGAAACGCCATTGCCGTCAGGTCGCTCCTTCCGAGATGTTAATATCGGCTTCATGTCGCACTGTCCCAAGATAGGAAATGGAAATCGGAAATCTGGACACTTCCGAATTGAAATCCGGCGACTGAATCTTATCGTCCCGGACAGAACATTCCATTTGGTTGTCACATGAGATTCTACAACTGTTTTATCCTGCTCTGGATTGCCGGCACTGTTCACGCTCAGAACAATCAAGCGATACCGTTGTGGCCTGGCAGCGCGCCCGGCGCGTTAGGCCGGGATGAAAAGGACAGCCCGACGCTCACGGCATACTACCCCGATCCCAGCGCTGCGACCGGTGCTGCAATAGTCATCTGTCCTGGAGGCGGCTACGGCGGGCTTGCGTCGCATGAAGGGAAGGATTATGCGCTTTGGCTGAACGGCCACGGCGTGACCGGCTTGGTTTTGAAATATCGGCTCGGCTCGGCTGGCTATCGGCACCCGCGCATGTTGGAGGATGTGGCACGCGCTGTCCGGCTAGTCCGGGCCAAAGCCCGCGAATGGCGAGTTGATCCGACCCGAATCGGCGTGATGGGATCATCCGCCGGAGGCCATCTCGCCTCGACTTTGCTGACGCATTTCGATTCCGGCCGCCCCGATGCCGATGACCCGATTGAGCGCGAAAGTTCACGACCGGACCTTGGCATTCTCTGCTACCCGGTCATCACGATGGGCCAGTTTACCCATCAGGGATCGAAGCGGAATTTGCTGGGAGAGAACCCTTCTGCCGAACTGGTGCAAAACTTATCCAATGAACTCCAGGTAAGCCGCCAAACACCCCCCGTTTTTATCTGGCACACGCTGGAGGACACCGCCGTGCCCGTCGAAAACAGCCTGGCCTTTGCCGCGGCACTGCGCCAGGCGGGTGTTCCGTTTGACCTGCACATTTATGAGCGGGGCCGTCACGGCATCGGCCTTGCCAATGGCCATCCCTGGACCCGCGATTGCCTTTTCTGGTTAAGCCAGCGCGGCTTCGTTAAATGACCCCTCACCACCATTTGAAGTTGCGATCCGGCGCGGGCGAGAGCAGCCAATTCTCGTAGCCTTTGGGAAACAGATAATTCTCAACGTGGCCATCGCCGAACAGCATATTGAAGATGATCTTCCCACGGTGGTAGTGCCAGTCATTCTGCTTTCTCCAACCCCGTTCCGCATCGTGCCGCGAACCGTGCCAGGGCCAATCACCTTGAATGATTTTCGTAGAAGCGGTCAGAGCGACTTCGCTTGATTTGATCGGCGTGGCTTCCTTGCTCCCGCGAGCCGCTTTGGTATCGCCCGTAATGTGTTTGGTACGGAACCAGTCCACCGACCACATCACCAAATAGCTATTGCCCCAGCCTTCATACGCGGTTTTGGCCGTCGGCCAATAGGAGTCTCCTCGGTCAGCCGGACAGCGGAACAACTCGACGGTTTGGGTGTATTTGTTCAGGGGCCGGTTCGTTTCGTTCAGCGTGTTGTGCGTGGTGACCGTGCCTTTGAGGTTGCCTCCGACCGTCGCCCAATCACCGTGCATCGGATAGAATTCCTGATTCTCGTCCGTATACATGTGGTAAGCGAGACCGATTTGCCGCTGGTTGCTCACGCACTTGATCCGCTGCGCCTTCTCTTTCGACCGGGCGATGGCCGGCAACAGCATGCCCGCAAGAATGGCAATGATCGCGATGACGACCAGCAATTCGATCAGAGTAAATCCGGTTCGTCGTGGTCTCATGGTGCCGGGGCTCTGGAAGCCGTTGAATCCCGGCCACGTTGGCAAATCTCGCGTCAGCGAGCAACCTCAAAAGCGAACCCCTTCAGGTATTCTGTCTCCGGGATAGCCGGGATGATCGGATGATCCGGGGACTGAGTGTAGGTCGCGACGCGTCTAAGAATCCGATGCGCGTCGCCCGCCGCCTCCAGAATTACATTCTGGAACATCGCCGCGTCGATGTGGTGCGAGCAGCAGAAGGTGGCCAGGGTGCCGCCTGCTTTCAACAGCTTGAGCGCGCGCAGGTGAATCTCCTTGTAGCCCCGCAACGCGTCCGGGATCGCCGCCCGATTCCGCGTGAACGAAGGGGGATCCAGAATGATGAGATCGAACCGGGGCACAACCTTTTCATGCGGAGGAGTCGCGGTCTGCGCTTTGAGCCAGTCGAACACATTCGCCGTTTCAAACGAGCATCGTTCGGCCAACCCGTTCGCGGCCGCGTTGCGTTTCGCCGCCTCGATCACCTCCGTGCCTTGATCAATCGCGTGGACGTGCGCGGCTCCGGCGCGCGCGGCGTGCAAAGCGAATCCTCCCACGAACGAAAAACAATCCAGCACTTGCGCGCCGTTGGCTCGCTCCGCCACGAGCCGGTAGTTAACCTGTTGATCCAAATAAAAGCCCGTCTTGTGGCCGCCCAGCAAATCAACCTCGAAGCGAAGCTGATTAAGGTTCACGGTGGTTCGTGTGGGAGCGTCTGCGCCCAGGTCGCCGTCGATCACGCCGTTGGCGTTGGGAAGCCCTTCAAACTTGCGCGACGACATTTCATTGCGTTCCACGATCGCTCGGGGCGCGAAAATGGACTTCAGCGCCGGGAGGATCAGGACCTTCCGCTGATCCATGCCGAGGGACGACGTCTGAATCACGAGCACGTCCTCGTATTTATCGACGATCAAGCCGCTCAGAAAATCGCTCTCCGCATTGACCACGCGAAAGGAGGTCGCGCCGGGGAGATGTTTCTGACGCAGCGCAAGCGCGGGGCGGATTTGTTGCTCGAAGAACGACTGATCGATCGCGAGCCGCTCACTCGCGATCATCCGGACATGGATTTTGGATTTCGAGTTGTAAAAGCCGATCCCCAGGAAACGTTGCCGGTGATCTTTGACCTGGACGACATCTCCATCCTCCGCCGGCTCCGTGAGCCGCAGGATGGAGCCTTGGTAAATCCAGGGGTGACCCGCGACAACGCGGTCGGCCTCGCCCGGGCGAAGAAGAACAGTAGGCAAAGTTTGCATGATGGTTTGTAAACAGTGCCGGCAACCTAACTGGGCCGTCGCGAGAAGAAAAGCCAGGAACCAAGTAACTTCCGTTAACGACGGTGGAGCGACGCTCCTGCGGCGCTTTTCTTCGATGGCATCGGCTCGGCCTTGCCCCACCCTACTGAGGAGACGGCAGAATAGGCGACACTTCCTTCCCCCTCACCCCGGCCCTCTCCCCGGGGAGAGGGAGAATCGTTTGCCGCAATCCGACAAGCTGAGCGTGGCGGATCGGTCGGTACGCCGGCGCAGTTCCCTCTCCCTGAGGGAGAGGGCCAGGGTGAGGGGGAACGCGGCGTCCAATAACCAAGCGCTGCAGCTTATCCCACGGACTGCACAGTAACTGACGGAACACGGAACAACCTCATTTGGTTGCGTGGTGTCCGGGAAATTGATTCACTGTTCCCGCCCAAACATCGCGTGGACCCTATCGCGAAACATCAGCTTGCCTGACATGAACGCCCGGCCCGTCCTTCTCCGCGAACTCCGAGCAGAGGCCAGGAACCCGATCAGCTATTGGCTGCGCATCGTGGGCGCCGGCGTCGTGATTGCGGCCTTTGCCTTTTTGATGTGGAGCCAGGGCCGGCTCACGCCCCAGGCCGGAGCCTGGCTGTTCGCCGAATTGCATTACACCCTTTTCTTCGCCGTGATGATTTTTGCGCCGCTTCTCACCGCGGATTGCATCAGCCGGGAACACCGCGAAGGCACGCTCGGTTTGCTTTTTCTGACGCCGCTCACGGCGCGCGATATCGTCGTCGGCAAATCCCTGATCCATTCGGTGCGCGCGTTCACGCTGCTGGTGGCCGCTCTACCGATTCTGGCTCTGCCGTTTGTGTTGGGCGGTGTGACTGGACGAGCGGTTCTTCATGCGGTGGCGCTCAACCTGAGCGGCCTGCTCGCGGCGCTGGCGGCCGGCCTTCTGGCGACTGCACGCAATGTCGAATGGATTCGCGCGGTCGTCGTGGCGGAAATCCTCAGCGCGTTCTTTGCCCTGGCGCTGATTCAACTGCCCAAAGCCTACGCCGCGCTGGGCCATGTCTGGACGGCACTGAGCAAGACGTGGATGCCTGGCTCACCGCCAAAGCCCTGGTTTACGGCCCCGGTGCCTTCCAGCACGGCGCCAGTGATCGGAACTCGCGGCGGGCTGGCCTCGCTGGCGCCGTATTCATCGGACCTGGTTCTGGTGTTGTTTGCCGTGCTCTTGTTCGCCTGGGCCGTCCGTCGGGCGGGGCGACACCTGGAAGCGGCCTGGCAAACGGACGCCACGGCGTTCGGCCAGCCACGCTGGGTGAATCTCTTTTCAGCATCGGACTTTTGGAAAAGCATTTTCCGATGGAACAAGGGCCGGACGCTGGACCGGAACCCGATCGCCTGGCTCCAGGAATACTCCTGGACGGCGCGGTTGACCAAGTGGGGCTGGTGTTTCGTGGTGCTTGGGCTGGAGACGATTGTTCTCCTGGACATCAGCACCTCCTCGTTCTTTCTCTGGCAATCACGCCTGACCATGCTGCTGGGCATTGGGCTGGCGTTCAGCGCGGTGGCCAGTTTCCACCGCGAACGCCAGACGGGAACGCTTGAACTCATGCTGGTCGCGCCGCTCAAGCCGGCGGATCTGATTCGCGGACGGCTTTGGGGGTTGCTCGGCCATTTTTTCCCGGCGTTTGCCATCGTGATGCTTTGTTGGTTCTTTGCGCCGTTTGAATCTCTGCCGCGACAGCGCCATTTCGGAACACTGGCCTTGGCGCTTTACGTGACGGTTCCGGTGATCGGGATTTTCTTCTCCATGCTCCGCGTGAACTTCTTCGTGGCTTGGCTTTTGACCTGCGCGTTGGGCGTCGTGCTCCCCTTCGCAGCCGCCAACAATCTCCGCCGGCCTTTCTGGCTGTTCGCGCGGTCGCATTTCCCGCCGGGGACGATGCCCAGCTTCGATCTGCTGTTTTTCGGAGTGATCACAGGCGTGGAAATCCTGTGGGCTGGTTGCGCGCTCTTCCTGCTCTATCGGAACTTGGTCTCCCGGACTTTCGCGCTGCATGAAAGCGGGCGCTAGGCAGCCACGCTCCATGTTCCACTCATAGGATAATCAGGGTTTCCCCGAAAGACCGCGTGCTCACGCGAAGATACTGTTCAGGAGTTGGCTGGAGTTGGCTTTGCAACAATGACACGGCATGGGCTTTGCTCAAATCAGTTAAGCGATGGTGGTTCAAATGCAAGCTGCAACGATGACTGCACTCAAAGATGGTCGGAAATATTCGGACGCCGTTCGGCCCGTGCCGGATACTTCCCCGGCGAAGATCAGCGAGCTGTTGATGGGATTGCCTCTGTTCCACGACATCGAGACCTGGGAACTCCAGGTTCTCAGCCGGAACTTCCGGCTCTACAGCGTCGATGCAGGCGGCGCTCTGTTCAGCGAAGGGGACGAAGGCGATTTCATGGCCTTGATTGTGGAAGGCGCCGCCGACCTCACCAAACAGAACGACCCGAAAGGTCCGGTCAAGGTGGCGACCGAGGGCGTCGGGCGGACCCTGGGTGAAATGGCGCTCATCGACGGCGAGCCGCGCTCTGCGACGGCGCGGTTTGCGAAAAGCGGCAAGGTCCTTCTCCTGACCAGACAAAGCTTTGAAGGCATCATGAATGAACACCCGCGGCTCGGGATCGATCTGCTCTGGCGGATCTGCCGCGTCCTCAGCCAACGATTGCGCCGGACGACCGGCTCGCTTTCCGAACGGCTCAGTTCTTAGCCTTAGTGGTCAGTTTCGTAAATACGCTCACGTTCGTTGCGCCCAATTTGGCCTGGGGCAAGGCGCGACGAGCGAGCATCCCCCGCCAGTGGGGCTGTGACCGAGGAGCAACGCAGCCCCAGGCAAAATTCGGCGCAAC
>VHCZ01000304.1 GCA_016871535.1 Verrucomicrobiota bacterium | reverse complement strand
GTCTTTTGTCCGTGGCCTGCGTTGGCTCGGTCCTTACAGCCCGCGTTGGGGATGCTCGGACCTCGCCGCCTTGGCCACAGCCAAAATCCCTCGCCGCAGGACCCCGCGCAATTTTCGGACACGCTCTTAAGGCTTCAAGTTCAAAGTTCGAGCCGGGAAGTTTTGCCAGAACAACAGAAGGCGGTGGCATTCTGGGATGGATGACCACCTGTAAAGCGCGCTATTTCGCCCGTGCCTCGACCAACCTGGCTCCTGGGCTCGGCGGCGTGAAAGTCGCCAGCGCCTTGCCATCCGTACCGTTCCACACGCGCAACACGCCGTCCTGGCCGCCGGCGATCACCGTTTTCCCGTCCGGCGTGACGGCGACAGCGTACATGAAATCGGCGACGCCATCGAAGGAGCGGCCTTTTTCGCCGTTGTCCTTCACGACGCGGACTTGATTGTCGCCGGAACTGGCTACCGCCTGGTCCGTGATGCCGATGAAACTGATGGCGGTCACTTCCTTGTTGAAGCCGTCGATGTTTTTCTTCCGCTCGCCCGTGAGGAAATCCCAGACTTTGATCACGTTGTCCGCGCCCGCGCTCATCAACGTCCGGGCGTCGCGCTTCCAGCTCACTCCCAGGACGTGATGCGTGTGCCCCTCGAACGATTTGACGACTTTGCCACTCGCAAGATCGATCACCCGCACGAATTTGTCGGCCGCCCCGGAAGCGAGATATTTCGCGTCCGCCGTGAAATCCAGACTGAACACCATGTCGCTGTGAACGTTCTTGAAATCCTCGAGCAGTTTGCCCGTTGCAACCTCCCAAAGCTTGATCTCACCGCCCCGCGTGGGCTCGCCGCTGCCGCTCGCCAGGCGCTGGCCGTCCGGACTGAATCGGAGCGCCTGGACACGATCCGCCAGCGGCGAAGTGGCGTCGCTCGTCCCGATCACTCGTTCGAGTTTCCATTCTGGATTCAAATCGAACGCCAGAACGCCGGGATCGGATGAAGCCGCGAACAGGTCGCCGTCCTTAGCGAAGGCGAGCGCAGCCCCGGGCGCTTTAACGCCGCGGAGCGTTTCGAATGGTGCGCCGGCATCCGCGCTCCAGGTGTGAATCAAGGCATCCTCACCCGCGGTCGCCAGGGTGAGATTGTCCGCAGAAAAGGCAACGGCGCGGATCAAACGCTCGGCCTGGGTGACCGCCTCTTTGGCATTCTTCAACCCGGCATCGATCTTCTTTTGCGTTTCCTCGGCGAGTTGAAGAGCGGATTTCGCGGCGGCCACCGCCGCAACCGCCAGTTTCTCGGCATTCTTCGCCAGTTCCAATTCATGCTCGGCCGAGGACTTGGCTATTTCGGTCTTCTTGAGATCTTTCTCGGCGTCGTCGCGCGCCTTTGTCGTGGAGGCGATCTTTTCTTCGGCCTTCTTTTTTCGTTCCGGCGCCTCCTTGGTAATCTGGTCGAAGCGCGGTTTGAGCTGGCCTTGCGCGAAGGCTTTTTCGGCGGCTTCTTCAAGGGCCTTCTCCACCAGGCCTTTTGCCTGGGCTACAGCTTTAGCTTTCGCATCGGCGTCTGCCGCTACTTTGGCCGCGACGGCTTTGGCGCGCGCAGCGACGGAATCGGCATCGGCCGCAATCTTCTCCGCCGCGGCTTTGGCATCCCCTTCGCTTTGGCTGCCGGCGGCGGCTTTGGTTTTCGCTGCGACGGACGCCGTGTCGGTCGCGACCTTTTCGCTGATCGCTTTCGTCTCGGCGGCTTCATCTGCCGGAACCTTGATTTGCAGGGCCCGATCCAAGGCTGCCTTGGCAGCCGCAGCCGCCTTTTGCGCGGCTTTTTCGGCGGCCTGGTATTGCTCGGTCACGGTTTTGAGTTCGGCGTTGAGTTCGGCCAGAGCGTTGTCCGCGCCCGTCTTGGCCCCCGTCGCGGAGTCGAGCGCTTTCTTCTTTTCGTCAAGAGCTTTTGCGGCGGCTTGCTGAGCTTCGGTTGCTTTCCTGATGCGATCCTCTTGGGCCTTGTGTTCCTTCTCGGCGTTCTGGATGGAGGATTTTCGGTAATTGATTTCACCGTTCGCGAAACTCAGTTCGCGCTCGGTGGCGATCACGAGTTCGGAGGCGTAACGGTCTCCTTTGAGCTCGGCGATCAACTTGCCGTTTTCCGCGTCCCAGAGTTTCGCGGCGGGACCGGCGCCGGCCGAAGCGAAGCGCTTGCCGTCGCTGCGCACCGCGACGGACGCCACCGGGGCGCCGTGTTTCATCTCGCGCACGAGTTTGCCGGTTTCGAGGTTCCAGTGCCGGACCGAACCGTCGGCGCTCCCGGAGAGGATTTCATTGGCGGCGACGGGAATGATTTCAAGAGAAGTCACCGCGCCTTCGTGGCCTTTGAGTTCCTTAACCGACGCCAACTCGCCTTTCGCAGTCTCGGGCAAGGTCCACACGCGAATGCTGTTGTCCGTGCCGCCCGCAACGATGCGTTTTCCGTCGGCCAGCCAGGCGCCCGCGCGAACCTCCGCCGGACCGATGCCCTGCGCGAACAATTCGCCTTCCCGCACATCCCAAACGCGAATCGTTTTGTCGTCGGCGCCGGAGACCAGCTTGGTGCCGTCCGGTGAAAACTTGAGGCTGTGGATCGTCTTCTCGTGGCCGGTCAGGAGTTTGGCGTCTTTGCCATCGGCGATCGACAGCAGCTTGATTGTTTTGTCGTCGCGCGCGAACGCGAGCCATTTGCCGTCCGGGCTGAGGGCCAAGGTTTGCACGGAGTGCCCGGCGGTTCCCGCCACGTGGAGTTTCTGCACGTCGCGCGGGCGGCGCCAGATTTTCGCCTGGCGATAGTCGCCGGAAGCCAGGAGGTTGCCGTCGGGACTGAACGCGAGCGAATGCACCATGTCGCGATGCGCCGCGCCGGGCTCGCGATACAAGCCGGAGCGAATCAACTCCGGGTCCGTCAGCCGGGCTACCAGTTGTTTGGAGGGAAGGTGATAGATGAAAATCTGATTGCCGCGCCCGCAAGCGGCGAATTGGCCGTCGCCGGTGACGGCGGCGGCGAAAATCGGGTGCAACGCGTCCGGCAGCGGCTTCCACACCACGGGGGCGGCCGCGCGGACTTCACCTTTCGCGCCTTGGTCGATCCAAAGTTTGATCAGGCCCAGTTCTTCGGGCTTGAGGTTCGAAGCGTTCACCTTGTTGTCGCGCGGCGGCATGACGGTGTCGGTCTGATGCGCGGCGGCTTTGAGGAGCAAACTCTCCGCGCTTTTGCCGGGGACAACGGCGGGGCCGGAGTCGCCGCCTTTGAGGATGGTTTGCGGCGTTTCGAGAATGAGTTCCGCCTTGGCTTTGGTCTGATTGTGGCAGGCCAGGCAATTGTTTTTGAAGATCGGCAGGATGTCGCTTTGGAAATCGACGGGTTGACTTCGCTTGACCTCGGCGATGATCAATCCTTTGGGTTGGTCCGGCGCGGCTATCTTGTCCTCGGCGCCACTCACAGAGAGGGCGAAGGACTGCAGAAGGACGAAGGGAAGGATCGCAGGAAGCTTGAAAACGGTCTTTTTCATGAACATGGGAAAAGTAGCGGCTGATTGGAGGGGATGCAAGTTTGTGGAAGTCGAGTGTTCTCGTTCTTTCGTGTTGTGCAACGCCGGGGCGCTTGCGAATCTTCTATAAACTGGAGTTCCGTATGATTTGCGCCACGCGACATAATCGAAAGCGGGCCGTCCACATTCTGCCTGACGATCCCCTCGGCGACGCAAGGATTCTTTGCGAAGGAGGAAGGAACGTCCTTTCATCTGAAGTGGGCCGCCAATCCGGAGCAAAGGATCAAAGGCTACCGCGTCTATCGGATGAACGGCCGCTACGACAAAGACCCGATTCCGCGCCTGACACCGGAGCCGATTTCCTCGCTCGGTTACGTTGATCCTGAAGCTGGCCTTTGCCACCTCCTCGGACATCAGCCCGTCCTGGCCCACCTCGTAACTGGCCCGGCGCAAGCCTCGACCGACCACTTGCTCGCACAGCAACTGCGACATGAACGGTCGCAAGCAACTGAAACACATTCGCCCTCCGGCGAAGTCATTGTCGCTGTCGGCAGAGGCGGTAGTAGCGCAGGCTTTCCAGCCTGCGGGTTCTGCGGACTTTCCAGTCCGCAGTTCCGAACGGGCGACTGGAAAGTCGCCCGAACCCGCCGACAAGAATGTCGGCGCCACATCACCCGTGGCCATCGTCTTTGGCCCGGAAAACGGCGCGGTGAGCGCTCCTTTCGTCGCGGGTGAGCATGGACAGATCGCGGTGAAGGTCATTGACGACCGAAACGATCCGCATCGGGGACAAGAACGAGACGAAGCGCGGCACACGGTATCTCTCCCGAGAGACGCTGCAGCAGCAGATCATGAACGGAATGCTGGAAGTCGTCGGAGGCAATCCCGCCGAGGATGTGTCGATCACGGTTCGCAGCCGCCGTTACGTCGAGAGCGACACGGCGTTCATCCGCGAGTGTGTAGTTTCGGCTCAGTTCTTGGGCAAGAGCCATTTGACGGCCGCGGCGCGAGACTGTTCCGCGGTCCCCTCGAACACGGTCAAATTGTTTTGCCCGGCCTCGGCTTCGTAAGCGGCTTTGACAATGTCCGGAGCCTCTTTGCCTTCGCCGGCCAGCCACAACTTTCCTGGAGCAGCCAGCGCAAGCATTCCGGGAAGATCGCCGTATTTGGCGCCGCCCGGCAGGAAGTTCACGTCATGAATCTCTCGCACGTTTCCAAAGCGGAAGCCGCCGGTGTCCACGACCGCGCGGTCCACGGCGCCCCGCAACAGGGCGCGCGCCGCTGCGGCCCAAGGGCCCGCGGCTCCGAGACCGACCAGATCGACGCGCTCGGATCTGCGCTCGTAGTTTCGCACGAACGACACCACCGTGAGGATGTCGTGCACGCGTTGAGCGAACAGGGAAGGGTTGTAGCCGAATGTGTACGCCGCAGCCTCGCGAGTGTTCTTCACGCGCCGCGTTTTGGTCACAGGCTCGCCGCCAGCCAGAAATTCGCCCTGAAAAAGCAAGTCAACTCCCGCGACACTCGCGCCCGAATCGAGCAGCTCTTGAATTTCCGGACGCGGACGGGAACCGACCTCCCGGGCGGCATACAGCCCCGCCTTCCCTGGCTCGTCGATCCAGATCACCGTGCGTCCGTTCCATTCCTTCGGGTGAAGAAAGAGCGCGGGCAGTTCTTCTTTGTGAGCCGCGCTTCGCAGGAGGCCGCTCATTTCGAGATAGCGTCCCCGGTCGTTCTTCTCTTTCAGTTCCCATTCCACGACTCCCACGTCCGCCAGGCCGCGGCCGAAAATCGCCTGGACTGCGCCGCCGAAGAGTTTGCGAAATTCCTCCGGCGATTGTCGTGCTTGCTGCAGTTGCCGCTGCGCGTCCTCCGTCCACCAGCGCAACAGCTTCTTCTCAAAATCGGGCCCGCCTTCCGGTTGAGGATGCCGCGCGTCCCAGACCGACATCTCCGCCTGCGTGAGCCGTTTGTAATCTTCCTCGACGATGGGCTCTTTGAATCCGAGGTTGAAATGCTTGTTCAGCCAACTGTAGAGGGCGGCGCGGCTGGGATAATTGTAGTTGTGGCCGAAGTAACCGTCTCCGCGTTTGAGCATGACGTGGTCAGCGGCTGCGTGCAGTTTGTAGTGCTGCTTCAGTTCCGGAAAACCCTTGGCCGCCATTTCGCGCGTCCAATCTTCCGCCGAAGTCAGGCCGAGGGGCTTGGGAGCAAATAGCGCGGCGAACTCGACGTTGCCCGTGCCCACGCGGAGGAGGCTCGCGTTTTCGCACGTGCAGCCGCCTTGCATCGCGGTGGAGACCATGACGGCGGGAAAGGCCAGCGCCGGACGCGGATCAATCCCGCACAAAATAAACGTCTGCGTGCCCCCGCCGCTGGCGCCGGTCACGGCGATGCGTTGCGAATCCACATCCGGCAAGGCGAGCATGAAATCGAGGGCGCGAATCGAGTTCAAGGTTTGCAGCCCCAGGGTGCTTTGCAGATGCGCTTCGGCTTGCGGGCTGAACAAGCCCCAGTGTTCCGGCGCGTTCATCTCCGGCCGTTGCTTGGAGAAGCGATGCGCCAGATCAAAGGAGAGCTGCGTGCTGTCGGCATAGCCGATCATGTCGTAGTGAAACACCACGCAACCCATGCGAGCGAGTTGAACGCAACGGGCCTGCAAGGGGCTGCGTCCGCCCTCCTCGAATCGCTCGCCGCCCATGATGATTTCCTTGCGGACGCCGTCCGCGCCGGCGTCGGTCCAGCGCCCATTATTCCAATGTCCATGCGGGCAAAGCACGCCGGGCAGTTTTCCGCTTTTGCCTTTCGGGCGATAGAGATTGCCTGTGACAAAGAATCCGGGCGCGCTTTCGAAGAAGACCTTCTCAACCGTGTAGGTGTCGCGCTCGATCTTGCCGTGAACGACGGGATTGAGCGGCGTTTTCGCGGGCATGGGCCAGAGGCCGAGCGCCACGAGCATTTGGCGGCGGAGAGCTTCCGCGCGCCGGGACCATTCCTCCGTGGTGGCCGGCGGCGTGAACGGGAAATAGCCATCCAAATCCTTCGGCGGCTGGAGCCGCGCGTCGTTTGGGAGGTGGCCGTTCTCCAAAGCGCGCGGCGCGGCGTCAGCGGCCAGCGCGGCCATGAAGGCGAAGGCGACGGACGCAAAACCGAACGCGATGGTTAACCGAGAGCAACCCGCCGGGCGTAAGCATGGGGAAGTGGTCATTCGCCCAAGCTTAGCGAGCGCTCCAATTTTGGCGAATGAAAATGCGGCGCCTTTCGCGGACCGGCAAGCCCGTTGGAGAAGTAGCGCAGATTCTGCGCTACTTTGGCCCCGCAGTCCGTCTCCGCTACGCATTCGCGAATTGCATTCTTCAATGTGTCATGGCTAACCTCCGTTACAGCCCATGAAAACACAGCGTGCCTCTACTCCTTCTCGAACCGGGTTCACTCTTATCGAATTGCTCGTCGTCATTGCCATCATCGCCATCCTGGCCGGCATGCTTCTGCCCGCGCTGAGCAAGGCCAAGGAAGGCGGGCGCTCGTCGCTCTGCAAAAACAACATGCGGCAGATCACGAT
>VHCZ01000303.1 GCA_016871535.1 Verrucomicrobiota bacterium | reverse complement strand
TTTTGCCTGGGGCTGCGTTGCTCCTCGGTCACAGCCCCACTGGCGGGGGATGCTCGCTCGTCGCGCCTTGCCCCAGGCCAAATTGGGCGCAACGAACGTGAGCGTATTTACGAAACGGACCACTAAGTTGGGCGTGGACACTGACGTCCGCAGAAAGCAGCGGTCCGAGGCAAACCGCACCGGCTCGCAGCAAACCGAACCCCTTAGTCCGGAAAAAGCAGTTCAACCACAGAGAGCGCAAAGTCCGATGGGCAATTGCCCGTCGGTCACCAGGTAACTGGCTTGAAGCACCGGTGAAACATTCAGCCGGGACCGAACTCCGATTGGCGTTGCACGTGGAAAAGGAAGTCCTGTCGATCATGGTCTCAGACAATGGACGCGGCATGAGCGCGACAACTCATGCTCGTCCCGGCGGCGGCTACGGATTGATCAACATGCGAGAACGGCTGGCCAATCTCGGCGGGTTGTGCGAAATCAGCGGCCAGGCAGGTCAGGGAACTTCGGTCAAACTCACGATCCCCTTGGAAAGAGGTTCCCTCCATCGGACGGGATATCCTAAAAGCACCAAGCCGTGACCGCCCATCCAGCCATTTCGCTTTGCCGTTGCTCAATGCTCTGGGGTTCCCAATCTTCGACGTCAAGACGCTTTGTCATCAGGAATTGGCTCCGCCGATAGACCACACTCTTCTCGCCGATTGGCCGCTGGGCCACGTCACGATTCTCAGACGGGGTGAGAAGGGTAACGTTCCCAAGCCGATGCACGTACCGCTGATGTAGGTCCGGATCGAAAGCTTCCTCCCAGTCGGGAGTGAGGTTCTCGGGCAGTATATGCTCGATGGTGACATTGCGTGAATCATCCGAGATGGCTGAATTTCCCAACTGCTGTTCCAGCCGACAGAGGATATGACGAACGAGCCGCTTGCCTCGGCCAGACGCCGGGAGAATCTTGCGAGCAAAAATGTCACGAAACTCACCGTCCGATAGAGCCACAGGCTTCAAAGCGATTCGGACTTGTTGAACTGAGGTGACCCTGCCTTCGTGAATGTCGGCTGCAAGCTCGTTGTAAACACTCTCCAAATCACCGGGGTTCTTATCACCGATAATGTTGCCTCTGAAACGGTGGGACTCGGAATCGCCTCCCATTTCCTACCAGGTCAGAAAACGAGGCATAAGTAGGGACGTTGCTTCTTGTGAATGGCATATGTTCCGCTTGGAGATTTCTTAGCTTACTCGCGCCCAAGCGTAAAGCTTCTTGGCTGCCTTTTGATTCACAGCTCTCGATGAAAAGCACGGCTGGCTCCTATCCCAAGCTGCGCAAAACTCCTTCGTTTCGTCTGTTTCTTGGTTCTAAATGTTTCTAACACTACAGCGACAGATCACCGTCGTTAACGGAGAGGTTACGGCGCCACCTGTGATTTCCTTTCATTGCGAGCCAATTTGTGGTAGGTGAAGAATCACCATGAACACGCGCCGACGTTCCCGGTTACGCAGCTCGTTTTGGAGCTGGATGATTGTCCTGGCTGCAATTCCCGGCCGAACCCAAGCCGCCGAGCCTTCCTCAGCCAAAGACTACGCCGCCGTCGAAACTCTCCTCGCGGCGCATTGCCTCGACTGCCACGCGGCTCCTGATCCGGAAGCCAAACTGCTCATGGAAACGCACGCTGATTTGATGAAAGGCGGTGAAAGCGGTCCTGTCATCCTGCCCGGAAAGAGTTCCGAGAGCCTCCTCGTGAGAATGATCGAAGGCGCCTTCGAGAAGGACGGCAAAAAGAAAATCATGCCGCCGGGGAAACGGAAGAAACTGGAAGTCTCCGAGATTGCTTTGATCAAAGCCTGGATCGATGCCGGCGCCCTTGGCCCGGTGGGCGGCCAGTCCCTGGTGCGCGAACTCCGCGTGCCGAAAATCACGCCGACCATGCCGCCGCGCCGTTCCATCAACGCGCTGGCGTACGCGCCGAGTTCCAAACTCATCGCCGTCGGACGCTACGGCGAAGTGGAACTGATTTCGGCAGAGCATCGCGGCGTGGTGCGAAAGCTGGCGGGCCACCGCGGCAGCGTCAATGCGCTTGTGTTCTCCAGCGATGGCAAGCGATTGTTCGCAGCCGCCGGAGAACCCGCGCTGTTCGGCGAGGTCAGGCACTGGAACGTCTCCGACGGAACACTGCAACAAACGATCGAGGGTCATCGCGACGCGCTCTATTCGCTGGCACTTTCTCCAGATGCAAAAACTCTCGCCACCGGAAGTTACGATCAAAAGATCAAGCTCTGGGAAGTCGAATCCGGCAAAGAACTCCGGACCCTGTCTGGCCACAACGGCGCGATCTTCGACCTCTCGTTCCGGAAGGATGGCAAAATCCTCGCCAGCGCCAGCGCGGACCGCACGGTGAAACTCTGGGACGTGGCGACCGGCGAACGCCGTGACACGCTTTCACAGTCGTTAAAGGAACTGCACACCGTCGCTTTCAGCCCGGACGGCAAACGCCTGGCCGCCGCCGGCGTCGATAACCGCATCCGCGTTTGGGAAATCAGCGAAACCGCCGCGGAAACGACAAACCCGCTGCTCGAATCCCGCTTTGCCCACGAAGGCGCGATTCTCAAAATCGTCTTTGCCTCCGACGGCCAATCGCTGGCTTCATCGGCCGACGACCGAACCGTCAAGATCTGGAACGCCGCCGACGTGACGGAAAAGCGCCTGCTCGAAACGCAGCCCGATTGGGCTTCCGCGCTGGTCTTCGCCCTCGACAGCAAAGCGCTTGCGGCCGGGCGGCTCGACGGAACGCTGCAAATCTACGACGCCTCAACCGGCAATGTGCTCCCTCCACCGAAGCCGCAGTTGGCGCGAGCCGAACCACGAGGCATTCAACGCGGAGTGGCGACGAAGATCAAGTTGACCGGCGCGAACCTGGTTGGGCTTCGGGAACTCAAATTCGGCAATCCGAAATTGTCGGGTCGGATCATCGAGGCCGAGGGACAAAAGCCGACCGAAATCTGGGCGGTGATCACGGCTTCGGCTGACCTCAAGCGCGGCGCGCACGAATTCTCCGTGGCCGGCGACGCGGGGGAGAGCGGCAAGATTCAACTGCACGTGGACGATCTGCCGCAAGTTGTTGTAGGCGAACCGGCGCAAGCCCAGTCTCTAAAGCCTCTGAAACTGCCCGTGTCCATTTGGGGCGCCCACGAAAAACCGGGCGACACCGACGAGATTCATTTTGAAGCCCGGGCCGGCCAGCGGATCGTTTTCGATGTCGCCGCCAAGAGGCTTGGTTCGAAGGCGGATCCGGTTCTGACTCTCTTTGACGAATCGGGAAAAGCTCTGGCCACAAACAGCGGATCCGACGGGAGCAACGAGCCGCTGCTGGTTTACACAGCGACGGCCGGCGGCCGCTACGCCGTTCGCGTCAGCGAATTGGTGCTGGGCGCGTCAGCCGATCACTTCTATCGCCTGTCCATCGGCGAGTTTCCGTACGTCGTCGCTTGCTATCCCTTAAGTGTGCCGGCGGAGGCCGAGACCGAGGTGGAGTTGATCGGCCACAATCTTCCACCGGAATGCAAAACCAAAATCAAAACCGGTAAACCCGGCGAAATGGCGTTGCCGTTGGATTCCGACAAATTCAGGTCCCGGCGCGAATTCAAGTTGCTGGTCAGCGACGGACGGGAATTTGCGGAGGCAGAGCCCAACGATCGCCCGCAGAACGCGACCAGGATCCAAGCGCCCGCCTCGGTTGCCGGGCGCATCTGGAGCCAGGCGTCTCCCAGATCCTCGCAATTCGGATCTGGCGATTTCGCCGGCGGGCGTTCAGATGCCGATCTGTTCCGATTCGAGTCCAAGGCTGGCCAGCGCTGGATTATCGAAACGGCCGCCGCGCAATGCGGGTCGCCAGTGGATACCAAAATCGAAGTTCTCCACGCCGATGGCCGGCCCGTTGAGCGTTTGGTCCTGCAAGCGGTTCGAAACTCGGCGGTGACGTTTCGGGGCATCGATTCCAACTCAACCGACTGCCGGGTGGAGAACTGGGAGGAAATGGAACTCAACCAATATCTCTACCTGCAAGGCGAAGTCGTGAAACTGTTCCGCGCGCCGCAGGGGCCGGATTCGGGTTTCCTTTTCTACACGTCCGCCGGGAAACGCCGGAATTATTTCGACACCAGCGCCACCGCGCACGCCAACGAAGAACCCTGCTACATCGTCGAGCCGCATCCGCCCGGCGCGAAGCTTATCGCCAACGGTCTCCCGGTCTTCCCGCTGTATTACAGCAACGACGACGACGGCGAACGGAAGCTGGGGGCGGATTCCAAACTCTATTTCGCGGCGCCCGCGGACGGAGCTTATTTGATCCGTGTCACAGACACCCGCGGTTTTGACGGAGAACGCCTGGTCTATCGATTGGTCATGCGCGAACCCCGCCCGGACTTCAAAGTTTCCCTCAACGGAACCAACCCCACGATCAACGCCGGCAGCGGGCAAGCCTTCAGCGTGAGCGTGGAGCGGCTCGACGGATTTGACGGCGAAGTGCGCTGCGAGATCAGTCACGTGCCGCGCGGCTTTCAGGTTTCGACTCCGCTCGTGATCGAAGCCGGCCACAGCGAGGCCAGGGGCACAATCAATGCGGCCCTGGACGCGCCAGAGCCGAGCGAAGCAGATTCCACCAATGTCGTCGTGAAGGCGGCGGCGATCGTCAACGGCCAGACCGTGACCAAAGCCGTCGGCCACTTCGGACGCTTCAAGCTCGGCGGAAAGCCCAAGCTTTGGGTTCACCTCGAACCTGATCCCGGCGCGAAGGCAACCCGGAACGAATCCACCGCCGGGACGCGACCGAACCCAATGATTGCGTCGAAGGCACTGGAGATCACGATTGCTCCTGGGCAAACCGTGCCTGCGTTGCTCAAGATCAAGCGCAACGGCCACGAGGATCTTGTCACGTTCACCGTGGATAATCTTCCGCACGGAGTGATCGTGGATAACATTGGATTGAACGGAGTGCTGATCCCCAAGGATCAAAACGAACGCCAAATCTTCCTCACGGCGGCGAAGTGGGTGCCTGAGACGGATCGCCTGTGTTACGCGATCGAGAATCAGGCTGGCCGACAGACGTCCCTCCCCGTCCTGCTGCGAGTCCGGAAAGCCGCCAGCCAGGTCGCGGCTGCGAAGTAACTCTCACACGCCAGGGTCTTGGAGTGCGCCGACCCCCATGCTCCGGACCGCGGCCTTTAGGCCGCTTCAACGCCCGTCTGCGCAGAGTGCGCGCAAGCAGCCTGAAGGCTGCGGTCCGCGCGGTTTTCGGTTCATGGGCCGTAGGCATGTCCCGGTGGATCAAGCCGTGCTTGTGCAAATGGCCCAGCGCTGAAGTCAGCGTCAGGCTCAGGCGCAGGCAGTCGTCGGCCGGCAGACGGCCGCGGTTGTGCAGTTCTTTGGCCAGGGTTTTCGGAATGTATTTATCGGGATTGGCGATTTCCGATTGGCGATTGTAATCCCTGGTTGCTTTGGGTGCGGCCTGGCTGCTCTGTGCCTTCTGCGCTCTCTGTGGCTAATCGCCTGCCGTTTTAGGTTCAAACGCCACGGCGCCACATGCCCTGCTGATCCTGATTATCCGCTTTTCTTGAAAGATGGCCTGGCCCCGAGCGAATTCAGGAGAAAGAAGCTCTCGAGGTGAGGATTGAAGATTGAAGAGCACGCGCGGCAGAATCGGCCTCGGCATTCTTCCCCATCCGCATGGGAGCAGCAAACTTCAAATACCGTCATGAAACGACGAACAAGCCTTCGATCATTGCAGCCTTGTCTCACTCAGGGCAGCAAGCCTTATCTCGGTTCCGGTCGGGCGGATCCTTGAGTGCCGGGTGCGAGGAAGCCCCTCTGTGGAGAGGCAATTCCGCATTTACCCTCGTGGAGTTGCTGGTGGTGATGGCGATCACGATGCTCTTGACCTTGGTGCTTCTTCCGGCGCTTATCCGCGCGAAAGAATCGGCCCGGCGAGCCCGATGTTTCTCAAACGAAAGACAGCTCTTTCTGGCGTGGACGATGTATTCGGATGACACCGGAAGGATCGCGGGCAACGGAACCGTTCGAGACGGCGGAGATGAGATCAGGCCGATGTGGATCCAGGGTTACCTCAATCACCACGTGAGTTTTCAAGACGGAACGAATGCGGCGCTTCTCGTAGATGCTCGCTTCGCTCAATTCTCATCCTACATCAGCGACATCAAAATCTACAAATGCCCCTCCGACCGAGGCGTGGTTATTGATGTCAACCGCGGAACGAAGACCACCAAACTTCGCAGTTACGCGATGAACTGTTACCTGGGCTGGATCGAGGGCATCGGCTGGAAACCCAAGGGGCCAATCTTTCAAAAGGAACAACGCGGACCTCGCGTGGCTCAGGACACATTCGAGCGGCGAGTGAGGAGTAAGCCAAAGCTCCTTGATGGAGATCAAAGGTTGTAAAGCGGTTGCTGGACAAGATTGTTGAAAGAACTCCACGGCATCCACCGAACTCAGGAGAAAAGCCTATGAACAGCTATTTCGAACCTCAAACAGAAAGGCACAGCTATGAAACTTGAAATTACCTGGAAGCGAGCCGTTCGAGTCTGGTGGTCGTATTTCTGGCGCAATCTCATTGCCACCTTCCTTGCGTTCCTCGCAGGCATGGCGGTCGGAGCCATCGTCGGGCCGGTCATGCGCGCCCTGGGGCTTTCCGTTCTGGGCGCCCAGCTTGTGGTCGCGCCGCTTGGACTCATGATTGGTTTGGTTGCTTCGGTCGTACCGTTGAAGATGATTCTCGGAAAAGATTTCGGAGAGTTCCACCTCGTTCTCTTGGGAAAGGAGCCGCCTGTTGCTGCTCCCGACTCAACACTCCTGAAAAAACCAGGAGCCTATTCGTTGATCGGGATCAAAGGATGTCCTGAGCACCCACGACAAGATTCATGAAAGAACCCCACGTCGTCCGGCGAACTTAGTGGTCCATTTCATAAATACGCTCACGTTCGCGGCAAGGGATTTTTCGGCCAGACGAGGCGCGAGCGACGAGCATATCCCGAAGTGGATCTGTAAGGAGCAAGCAACGAAGTCTGGCGAAAAAGAA
>VHCZ01000302.1 GCA_016871535.1 Verrucomicrobiota bacterium | reverse complement strand
CTCGATTCGGTGGACGGGTCCGGTGAGTTCCGCCGGGCTGATTGCGCCCCACGCCTCGTGGGAGATCAGCCTGCGCTCGGAGACGGGCGACTGACCGTGGCGGACTGGGTGCAAGCCGGTCTGTACGTGGCAAGTGTGGATCCCGTCGTGAGGGCCGGAGGCCCGTCAGCTTCGCTACCGAACGTGCTGAGTGGGTCGTTCAATTCGAGATCGCTCGCAACCAAAGCAGTCGTTCCGAGAAATGAAATGAGTCAGGTTCGAATCGGAGGCATCTCGGCGGATTCGGGTGCGCCCTTCTCTGTTCCCATAATTCTCAGAGCGTCAGGCGATGAAAACGCGCTAGGATTCAGCATTACATTTGATCCGCGCGTATTGGGTTTGCAGGGTGTGCGGTTGGGGCCAAGCGCAGTAAACGGGTCTTTGCTGGTTAATGAAAATCTTGTCCAACAAGGATTGCTCGGAATCGCACTTGCGCTGGCCCCAAATCAATCTTTCGCAAGAGGAGAAGCTGAGATTCTGGAATTGGATTTCCTCGCAAAGGAAGCGGATTCGGCTGAGACGATGCTCAGTCTGGGAGATACGCCCGTCATCCGTGAATTGGTGAGCAAGGACGCCACACCCTCGAAGTGCTTGTATTTTTACGGGAGGGTATCGTTTGCGAAAAAGATGCATTTGAAACCATTGGGACCATTCAGTGAAGGTCAGGTAAGATTTGAAGTCCGTGGCGAGGTCGGCAAGCGCTACCGACTGGAAATGTCTGCGGATTTGGAGAATTGGGAGCTGGTCAGAAATCTGAGACTGGAGCACCCGACATCAGTTTTGCATGTTAAGGCCGAAAACGCGGCGTGCGGTTTTTACCGCATCAAACCTCTGGAGTAGTCGCGCTTTGTCCTTTGTCCAGGTGACGCCGTTTCTTCAAATGCTATCCACCCGCAAGATATCTCTTTGGGAAGCGCGAATTTGCCTGTTGCCTGTTGCAATCGTCGACAAGCGAATCGATTCTTTTCAATCGAGCGCATTGGCCAGCTATGGACACATGCACCAAAGAGAAAACCGCCAGCCTGTTCTTCCGGTATCCGGCGCTGTGCATGCTCGTCCGGCCGCTCTTGCATTCGTTTTGGTTCAGGCTTGTTTTGTCGGCGCGCTCCTTTTGCCCGTTGTGTTGACGCTGGTGCTCGCCAGGATTCGGCGCACGACGCCTGTCGGGTTCGTCCCGGTCGTCCGCGTCAGCGCAATTGAATGGTGGCAAGACCAAATCTCTGCAACACACCGCGATCAAGGATTCGTCTGGGCAAGGTCCTGGAAGGGATTCTCGCTTACAGCATGGCCGTGGGAAACAATCCCGGCGACCGCGCGTTGGACCGGGGATTCCTGAAGGAAATCCAGGAGAGCGCCGAGCCTCCGCAATTCCAAGGGCCAGGGCTTTCTGGTTGCTGCGTTTGACCCACACCAATGTCGTGGACCTCGAAGTAACGGCGGGTGTGTTTGAGATATATGGGTTGAGCGAATACTTGATCCACTTGCTGGCGCCGCTCGAATCGAAACTGACGGCCCCGCTCCAGGAAACCTACCTGCGCGCGTTGTTCATCCATGGCCGCGTGGCCGAGTTCGATCGTTATTGGAATTGGCTGGCAGCCTCGCATGATCTTCTTCTGGAACCCGGTAGGGCGAGCCTGTCCCCAGCGAGCCGGACTGGACGTGTTCCAAGTTCGTCGAACGGCTCGCCGGGACGGACTCGCCCTACCTTGTTCCATGAACCCCATCTTCAGCTCTTCCGGATTGCCTTCACCGCAGGCTGGGGACCTTATTCGGCCGCCGACGAAGCGTATGATGCGTTAAAAGCCCACTCCGAGGAATCCGCCTGGCGCGTGACTGCCCACCAACTGCGCCTGGTCGTTTGCGAACAAAGGACCAAGCTGGACGAATACCTGACAGTGCTGGGTCAGCTCTGCGATTGGAAGCAGGACCGCCTTTTCGATCACGTGCGCGCGTGGCGTTTGCTCGCGAGCAACGGGCTGAAGCAGGAGGCCGTTGAGTCTGTCCAGAAGTGCAAGACAGAGGAAAAAATGGGCAGGCTGGGAGCTTGGTACGTGTTCATTGAGGTAGGGACGGATTCCACTCCGTCCCAAATCAGGCCTTGAGGCAGACTGCCGCCCGGGAAGAGACGATGGGCCAACGGAGGCTCCTGGTTTTTCCGTGGTCCGCCACCGTTCAAGGGCCGCCACAAGGATTATTCAGGGACGGAGTGGAATCCGTCCCTACCAGACACCAAACACGCACGAAGCTGGCCCTACGTTGCGCCGCTCAGTATTCCTGGTCTTTCTTGATGCCCGGCTCCGGGATGGGATATCGGCCATCGGCATCCGCCTTCAAGAACGCCGGCGAATCCATGGTCAGTTTGTCCGCGCCTGGAGCGTATTCGTGCTCGGAATTGAGGAATTCCTCGAAAGTAATCTCCTGCCCGGTGTGAGCCGCCATTCGCCCCAATGAGGTCGTGACGCTGGCTTCCACACCGCGTTTGACTTCGTTGTAGGGCCGGTCATGACGAATGGCATCGACGAGCGAGTTCCATTCGTTCTGGTAAGGATCGCGTTGGTCGGGCGGGACATCCGAAACCCAGAGCCGGTTTTCGCGAACTGGATTCTGCCCCCGGTAAGTGCTGGACGGCAGGCCGCAGTCGCCGTTGTTCGAGGCAATCGCCATGCCTTTGCTCCCTTGCACGTGGCTCAAATACATTGCCTTTGCCCCCACGTTGCAACGGCCGTCCATGATGAACTTGCTGCCGTCGGCGAACGTGTACTCCACCGAATACGAATCGAAATTCTGATCCACGAAGGGGCTGCCGTCGCTGCTCACTTTGTTGTGGCGGCCTCCCAGCGCGTGGGCCTTGACCGGCCAGGCATTCTTCATCCAGCAAAGATGATCGATAATGTGGATGTAGAAGTCGCTGAAGCACCCGCCGCTGGCCCACAAAAAGCTATGAAAACGCCGGATCTGCCAGAGCAACTCGCTCGGCTCGCCGGGCCACTTCGTCGAAAAAGCCGACCCGACCGGTCCGTGCATCCGGTAACCGCGCATCAAAATGATGTCGCCGATTTCGCCGTCCTGGATGCGTTGGTGCAACTCCTGGAGCGCCCGGCTGTGCCGCGACATCAATCCGACGCCCGCTTTCAAGTTCTTCGCCGACGCTTCTTCCGCGAGCTGGATCAGCCTCCGCGAAGTCGGACCATCCGCCGTGAGCGGCTTTTCCATGAAAACGTTGAGGCGCTTTTGAATGGCATAAGCAAAGTGGACCCACCGGAACGCCAGCGGCGTGGTGAAGATCGCGATGTCGCCGGGCTTCAAACAATCCATCGCTTTCTGATAACCGTCGAAGCCGATGAACCGCCGGTCCCGCGGGACATCCACCTGGCTGGAGTGCGATTTGTTTATGGCGTTGTAACTCCCATTGAGCTTGTCCTCGAAAACATCCGCCATCGCAATCAGCTTGATCGGGCCGAGCTTTGAAGTGTTGAGCGCGTTGACGGCGGCGCCGCTGCCACGGCCGCCGGCGCCGATCAGCGCGACTTGCAGGGTATTGTCCTCCGCCGCGTGGACGTGTGGGAGCGCCACACCTGCGAGGGCGGAAGCCGCGGCCAGACGGCCGGTGCTTTTCAAGAATTCACGTCGAGAAGTCGTGGAGTTGTTTGCAGGTTCATTCATAATGTTATGTGGTGACGATTGGGGAGCGTGGCCCATTCAGAAAAGATGGTCAAGAGCCTGTTCATTAAAGAACATTAAAAAGGGGGAACATCGAAAGAAGTAGTCCCAAGGCCCCCAAGCCTCATTATGCAACTCATCACTTGCCAATGGGCCTTTGCGAAATAAGATGCCGAATGTGAAAACGCTCTCGGTAAATCAAGCCAAAGACTCGCTCGACGAAGTCCTGGACGAAGCCTTGGCCGGCGAGACCATCGTCATCCTGCATCATAACAGGCAGGTCTTGCTTCAGCCCTGTCTGCTTCCAGAGCCCATTCCGCGCCGCCCGCCAGGCTTTTTTGACGACTGCTACGCAGACAAGTCAGAGTGCGAACTGGAGAACCGCTGCGGCCACGCCTCGGATTGATAGCATGCGACAGTGGGAAATCTGAACGTTTGATTTACAGCCGAGAACACCCATCCAGCCGTTATTGTGAGCAACAACTCGCGCATTGCCAGCCCGGACCTGGCGCGCGTGAACGTCCTGTTCTGCACCACTCTCCGGCGCCAAGACAGCGCGCGAGCTGAGAACCTCAAGAAGAACGAGGTGCTACTTGATGAGGCCGACGGCTTGGATTGGCTCACGATCTGCAAGTGCGACGCCATGCACTTCGTACAAAAATCGGCGCTCTACAATTGTCGAGGTAAAGTTACTGCCGCACGTCAAATAGCCATTAGCCGCAAAATCGCCGATACTTTCGAGTTGTTGCTGGCGTGATTCACAAGACACGTTGCAGGCAGCACAGTTCGACCGTCACGACGATCTCCTCATCTGGAACGGCGCGCTATTGACGATTCCAAGAATGACCGCCGAAAAGCGAAAGTCCTTTGCCTGCGCTTCGCGCACAATCTTGCGGATGGCGGGCGCATCGTAATATTCAACGCCACGGCCCAATGCGAATGTCAGGAGCTTTTCCGCCATGGTGCCGACAAAAATCTCCGGACGATTCAGCAATCCTTCTTCGAGTCCGGATACGCCCGCAAACTTGCTCCCGTCGGGCAGCCCGCCAGAATTATCGACCGGTTTGCCTTCCTCCACAGTCCGCCAGCGCCCAACCGCGTCGAAGTTCTCCAACGCAAAACCGACCGGGTCCATCAAATTGTGGCAGCTTGCGCACGCCGCATTGGCGCGGTGTTCGGCCAGCCGTTCGCGCACGGAGAGATTGGCCGACACGGTGTTGTCTCTCAAGGCGGGCACGTCCGGCAACGGCGGTGGAGGCGGCGTGCCGATTATGTTTTCCAGCACCCATTTGCCGCGGATCACCGGCGAGGTGCGCGTCGCGTAGGACGTCACGGTCAATACGCTGCCGTGGCGAAGCAGACCGCCTCGGACACTATCGCGGTCCAGTGACACACGCCGGAACCGGCTGCCATAGACGTGTGGGATTCCGTAATGCCTGGCGAGGCGCTCGTTCAGGAACGCGTAATCCGCCTTCAAAAGATCAAGCACGCTGCGATCCTCGCGCAGGACCGTCGCGAACAGAAGCTCTGTCTCCTTCCGAAACGCCTGCCGCAAATTGTCGTCGAAGTCGGTGAACAGTCGCAGGTCCGGAGTCGTGGATTCCAGATTGCGCAGGTGGAGCCATTGCGAGGCGAAATTGGCGACCAGGTTTTCGGACCGGGAATCCGCGAGCATGCGCCGCACTTGCCGTTCGAGCACGCCGGGATTGCGAAGCTTGCCTTGAATCGCCGTTTCGAGCAGTTCGTCGTCCGGGATGCTGCTCCAGAGGAAGAACGATAACCGCGACGCCAGTTCGAGATCGCTGATGCGATAGGCTGTGTTCGGCGCGATCCCGGCCGGGTCGGCTTCAACGCGAAAGAGAAAGTGCGGGCTGATAAGAACCGCACTCAACGCGGTTTCGATCCCGGCCTCAAAGCCGTCCTTCTTCAGGGTTTCCCTAAAAAAACCCATCGATCTGGCGAGGTCCTCTGCGGTCACGGACCGCCGGTAGGCCCGGCGCATTAGCGTGGAAAGGATGCGTTCGGCGCAACGTTCTGCGTCCTCCGGCTTGGCCGGCGTGCAATCAAAAATCCGCCGCCGGCTGGGCGTGTCGCCCGGCCCTTGCGCCGCGTAGGGGCCGTTGATGGAGACCTGGTAGATCGCCGGCCCGATGCGCGGATGCCGGTGCAGGTTGAAGTGCGCGTTATACGGCTGGCGTTTGGTTTCGAGCAGCGACGACGGATTCTTTAGAAACGTGACTCCCAGTGCGTGCGGGCCGGCTTTGACGGGCAGGCGAACCTTGAGCTTCTCGTCCACGGTCGCGTGATCGCGGTCCGTCCGCGGCGGCGTCACCGTGAACAGCGCCACACGCTTCCGATCCAGGAGCACCTCCAGTTCGTGCGGTTCGCGAAGCCCTTCGACTTGCTCGTTCCGGTCCCGCGTCAGGCGAATCTGAATCTCGTACTCACCATCCAGCGGAAAGGTGTACGGTATCAAAACGCCGCCGCGCGTGCCGATCGGCAACCCCTCCAGGTGCTCGTCCTGCGTCAAGTCTGCGCGAATCCGAAAGGTATCGCCACCCTCGCCGCGGCTGGACGCTCCAAGTGCAAGCCGGCTGATTTTCTGCGCCGCGGAGATGTATCGATCCAGTAGCGTCGGGGAAAGGTCGCCCACCGCGACATTGTCGAAACCGTAACTGGCCTCGTCCTTGGGCAACAGCGCCGCCGCATCGATCTCCAACGCGAGCAAATCGCGAATGGCGTTCTGGTATTCGGTGCGATTCAGCCGCCGCAACGTGGCCGTTCGCCCGGGCTTCGGGTGCGCCGCCGCGGCGCGGTCCAAGCTTGTTTCGAGGCGGGAAAGGACGGCGTCAGAAGTTTTCCCGTCAGGCCGGGGTTTGTCCGCCGGAGGCATCTGCCGCGTGCGCAGCTTGCGAACGACTTTTTCCCAGATCTCCGGATGGCGATTCACGTCGGCCGCGCCGAGACTCGCCAAATCCAGGTCCCCCTTCTTCATTTCCGGGTCGTGGCAATCGGCGCAGTACTGGTTCACCAGAGCCGTCACGGGAGATTCCGCCGAAGCGGCAGAACGCTCGGCCGGTTGGCTCGCATCGGCGTGAAGAGCGCTCATCACAAGCCACGCCATCCCTGCGGCGACAAACCCGCCGTAATTCGAGCCTCGCAATGGACGGACCGTTACCTGCATTTTCAAAGTGGGACCCAGAATAACGGTCCGGTAGCGTCGGGACAACAACAAAGCCCGATTTGCCCAGCCTAAGGGTCTGTGCAAAAATAAATTCCGGTTTTGCTGGAGGCGATTTCGCTTTCTGGCGAGGCACGACGAAGGAGCATAGCCAGGGCTCTGCGACTGAGGAGAAACGAAGCCAGAAAGCGAAATCG
>VHCZ01000301.1 GCA_016871535.1 Verrucomicrobiota bacterium | reverse complement strand
ACCTTCGTCCTGGCCCACGCCCTCTACCTCAAAGCCATTCACGGCGGCAAAAACAAGAACGACCGCATCGACTCCGAGAAGCTCACCCATCTGCTGCGCTCCAATCTCATCCCGCCCGCGTACGTGTGTCAGTGCCTGCGTGTGTTACCCGATAACATACACGCACGTCGGTTACAAGGACGCAGAAAGACAAACGGTATTGCGGAGCCGGCCGGCGGCGGCAAGTGCGGAATGGGAACAAGCGTAATCATTCTGCTCGTCACCCGGTTCCGATGAGGCCCGGCAAGGGATAGTGGCCCTCCTCTCGCCGGCCCTCTCCTCCCTCGGCAGGAGGTCAGGGAGGACTTCCCGCACATTTTCCAGATCAAGGACCGTGCTGGATCACGCTGTAGAAGGCGCGGCTGGCGAGGGGAGCGGGGTCGGTCAACACGAGCGTCGTCGCGTTGGTACGCAACTGCGCGGTCACGGGCGACCAGAAGGCCGCCGCCAGATCATCGCAACGCCACAGTTTGTAACTCGCGCCGGCGGTGTGCGTCAGCGTCACGGAAAAATTTCCGCCACCGGCCAAGGGCGCGAGCAGGCGCGGGCCGGTATTCGTGCTGTAGCCCGCCCGCCAGAATTCGAGGCGATCACGGCGCCGACGTTCGCCCGCGGTGAGGGATCCGGCGAGCAGGTTGCCTGTTTCGTAAGGATCCGCCTGGAGGTCGTAGAACTCGTCGTGCCCGTCGTTGAAGCGAATCAACTTGTAGCGGTCATCTCGCAGCGCGCGGCCGCCGTCGGTCGGGTTTGTGCTGTTGAAAGACTCGGCGTAAAGCCGGATCGGGGCGTAAGCCTGTCCCGCGAGCACGGCCAGAAAGCTGCGCGAATCGACCATCACGTTGGTGGGAACCGTGCCGCCCGGAAGTCCCGCCAGATCACAGATCGTTGCGAACACATCCACGGCGTGCACCAGTGCGTCGGAGGTTCGTCCAGGCGAAACAACGGCGGGACCTGCGGCAATGAGCGGCACGCGAAGACCGCCCTGATAGAGCGTGTCCTTGCCGCGGCCGGCGGGGTAGGGAGGCTGAAGGACGTTGGCCGGCGTGCCGTTGTCTCCGAGGAAAATGATGTGTGTATTGGTGCGATCCACCGCGGCGAGGAGACGTCCGAGTTCGGTGTCCATCGACTCGACCAGGGCTTCGTAGTAGGCGCGCGGATTGGCGTTGATGTTCGGCTGCGTGCCGGAGAGTCCGGTGTAATGCGGTGCGAGCGCGGCCGGGGGCTTGTGCAAGGGCGAGTGCGGCGCGTTGAACGCAACCCACGCAAACCACGGCGCTGATCCGCGCGCCTGAATCCAGGCGATCGCGTCGTTCACCAGGTCGGTGGTGGCGTAGTTCGTGCGCGTGGTGGAAACGCCATTCACGGTCTGGGTCCAGTTGGTGTAGCTCGCCAATGCGCCACCGAGCGAACCCGCAAAGTGCGGCCAGGCGCCGACCGAGTTCGGGCTGCCCGGCCCGTTGCTCAAGTGCCATTTGCCGAATTGCGCCACCTGGTATCCCAGGGCCGGCTGGGTCGCGAAGGCCTCCGGCAGCGTGAACTCCGCGGCGCGCAGTGAATTGCCCGCTCCCGCCACCACGTCCCCGACGCCGGTCCGGAACCCATGCCGTCCCGTGAGCAGACACGCGCGCGTGGGCGAGCAAACGGGATTGGCCCAGGCATTGCGAAAGAGCACTCCGCGTCCTGCGAGGTCGTCGATGTTCGGCGTGGGTGGAAGGCTGGCGGCCGTGTTCGTGTTGTAGAGCGAAAGGTTGTCGGCTCCAAAATCGTCCGCGATGATCAGCAGGATGTTTCGGGGGGTGGAGGCCAGGGATGCCCCTGGAAGTGCGAGAGCGAGGCCCAACGCGCACATCCTGTTTGGGAGAAACTGCGAAAGACGCGAAAACAACCCCCCCCTTTCGCGTCTTTGGCGTGTTTCGCGGTTTGACTCGGGAATCATGGTTCGCGGAATCCCAACGTTCCGACTGCACTACCAAATCGTTCATCCGTGAGCGTCCTCAGAAACGCCACCAGCGCCCGCTGATCCGCCGCGCTCAAGGGCACGCCGCCGTCGGGATGCTTGGCCAGATTCGGGTCCAGCGTCGCACTTCGTTCCACGCCGGTGCTGTAGTGGGCCACAACTTCCTCGAGGGTACGGAAACGTCCGTCGTGCATGTAAGGCGCGGTCCGCGCGATGTTGCGCAAGGAAGGCACGGCGAATTTTCCCTCGTCGGAGGACTTGCCCGTCACCCCGCCGCGCCCGGCGTCCTTGAACAACGCATCCAGGCCGTTGTTGGCGAAGAACTGGCTCTGAAAAAGCGGGCCGCCGTGACAATGAAAACAATCCGCGCCGAACTGCCCGCGCCGCGGGTCGTACTCGGTGTGAAACAACTCGAAGCCGCGCTTCTCCTCGTCGGTCAACTCCGCGCTGCCGTCGAGGCTGCGATCGAACTTCGAGTTGTGCGAGACCTGCGTCAGGAGAAACTGCTCGAGGGCGCGCGCGATGCGGTCGGCGGTGATCTCCTCCGAGCCGAACGCGCGGGCAAAGAGTGTTGGGTAGTTTGGAGGCGGAGGGGAAATGGAGCGAGGGTGAGAAGTTGCGTCCGGCACCTTGTCTCCTTTTTTCCCCGTGTCCTTTTCCAGCTTTCTCACCACGTTCGTCAGCGCCTCGTGCATTTCCACCGGATTCTCGATGGGCATCAGCACCTGGTCGCGCAGGGTCGGCGCGCGCCCGTCCCAAAAGAACGAGTTTCTCCAGGCCAGGTTGAAGAGCGGCATCGCGTTGCGGATGCCCACCTGACCCTCCGCGCCCAGGCTCACCGCCCGGTCGCGATCCGTGAACGCAGCGTCGGCCTGGTGACACGAGGCGCAGGATTGCCGGTCGTTGCGGGAGAGCCGCGGCTCGTGGAAAAGTTCCCGGCCCAGTTCCACGCCTTCCTCGGTGAGGGGATTGTCCAGCGGCAGCGCCGGCCGCGGGAAGAACCGGGAAATGCGCAACCGGTAGGGCGTGGCGTTCGAAGCCATCAACGTGATCTGCACCGGGCGCGACACCCTGGCCAACAGCGGGCTCGCGCGATCCAGGACTGTGAACGCCTCGCTGAGATTGTCCCGCAGTTGATCCGCCAGCACGTCACCCGCGCGCGAATGTGTGGACGCCGTGGCCTCGGTGATCTCGAGTTCGTGCCGGACGGCCCACAACCGATCCACCTCCAAGGCGAGGTGAAGCAGGCGGTTCGTTGTGAGATCGATTGCCACCGGCAGTTCCACGTTCGCGAGGGAACGATCATTGGCCACGTGATACGAATAACCACCGCGCCCGCCATCCGCCCGGAGCCAAGCGCCTTCGAGCGCCAGGAACACATAACCGCCCTGCCAGTTCCAATGCAGTCCATTTACGTTCGGATGCAGCGGATGGTCCGGCGCGAGCGTCGCGGGATCGGCGTGGTTTTCCTTCGCCGGCAGCCCGACGTGAAACCGCACGCGATCGTAATTGCCGGCGGGCAGTTCCCCGAGGCTGAAACGCGTGCGTCCGTCGCGTCCGCTCAGGTAGGCGAATCGCGCCGGCGCCGAAATCCATGTGCCGTCCGGACGCCGAAGGGCCGCATCGGAAACGAGGAAGTCCAGCCGTGTGACGGACACGACCTGACCCACCCCGGTGCGATTGGTGACGGAATCGAACGTCAGGGGTGCGTTCGCGAAGCGGGGCGTCACCTGCACGTGCAATTCATGCGCGAGCGCCGGCATCGAAATCCCAAGCGCGAGGCCCACTGCCACTGAATCAAGCCAGGAAGACCTGGCAACGCGCGGGAAGTTCTCCGCCCCTCTCCCCACTCGTGCCTCGCGTGGTGAGGGAGAACCTCTGCGTTCGCTGACGCTTAATTCAACGGCAGCGGAGCGCCGGTCTCCGACCCGGCGTGTGTCTCTATTCGGTGAACGTGCCGGGCCGGAGGCCGGCGCTCCGCCGCCGCTCCCGCTCTCGATACGCGTTTGGCTAAACATGGCGTCCCCCGCTCCTTTACGAGCTTGTCCCGAACGCGGAACTTTCTGGTCCGTGTCGGAAGCTTTGTCGATTCTGGCCTGAAGACATTGCCTTTTCGACAAAGCTTCCGACAAAGCTTCCGACAAAGACGGGCTTTTGGGAACAGGCCATAGTTAGTTAGATTAAAGAACCCCTGGCTTGGGGCCGGTTAGTTGATCGTGAATCCATTCGGCAAGGTGTAAGTCACCGTCTGGTTTGGATTCCCGGGCGGCCCGGGGAAAACCACGGTGACCGTCTGCGGCCCGGTCGCGGCGCCCCCCGGAATCGTGAAGCTCGCCGTGACCTGCGTCCGACTCACGTGCACGCGATTCACCCCGGCGAGGGCGCCGATGGTGACGCTGTTGACCGGTGCGTTCTGGGGCGGCGGGGGCGGTTGCGCGGCCGGGTCGATGTTCACGGTGAGCGTGAACGTGGCGCCCCGCGCGGCGCTTGTGGGTGAGACCGACAGAATTCCGTTGCCGCCGCCGCCGTTGGTCGTCGTGCCGCTGCCGTAGTGATTGGCGAGGGCGGTGCGTGCGACCCGATAAAAGCGCGACGATCCGGAAGCCCCGCCCGCTTCGGTGGCCCGCGCCACGATGCCGGTGGAGACGATGTTCGACTGAACCGAAGTCCAGTTGCCCACGACGACGTTGGTGGACGCCTCGACGCGGTAAGTTCCGCCTTCGACGCTGCTCCACGTGAGCACGACGTCCGAACCGGCGCGCGCGGGGGAATTCAGCGCCAGGCGGGAGTTGGGTCCGCCGGTGAAATAATTCGTCGTTCCGGCGGGAATGGTGGTGAGGTTGGCGGTATCCGGCGTGCCCCAGAATTGGCGGCCCACGGCGTAGGGAAAGGCGGGCGTGCCATCGGCGTTGAGCGAACAGACGTAGGCCCACGTTCCGCCTGGAAACTCCGGCGTGACGCACCAGCGCACGTTGTACTCGTTCAAGTCGAAGTCCACGCCCAATTGATGGCGTTGGCCCGTGACGGAGTTGGTGAGGTCGCCGAGGTAGGCGTTGTCTTCGAGGTAACGTCCCAGCGGGTACTGCGCCGACACGGCCGGACCGGCGATCCCGCTTTGGCCGTAGGCCCGTTGCGCCCACGCGGGAATCGTTGCGCGCCCGGTCGCCGCGAGATTATCCGTGCCGCGCTGGCCGTTGCGCAGGACAAAGCCCGACACGATCCGACGCACGCCACTGGCAGGGTTCGTGGCGTTGGCGTAGCCGTAGGGACCATAAATGGGGAAACCGTCCGAAACCCAGGCGAGGATGGGCGAATGGTGGAGATGGTTCGTGTCCTCGGCATAGCGGAACGTCGCCGGATTGTAACTGACGTTGTCGCCGAGTTGATACCGCAGCGCCGGGGGAAAGGCGTGGTAATGATAATTGCCCGTCTGTTCCTGATGCGCGTAACCAAAGTCGAACGTGACGCCCTCGTTCACCCACGCATCGCGGTTCCAATATCCGCTGCCGTTGGCCTCGGCCGTGCCGTTCCAGTAGAACGCGTCGCGATTGTCGAAGAGGGAGACGCCGTTGACATACATTCCGATAGCTCCGAGGCCGGTGGCGGTCTTGGTCACGGCCGGGGCGGGATTGCGGGCAAGGCGGCGGTAGCGGTTTGCGGCCAATGGCCGGTTCAGGAACAACTGCGTGCGCGCGGCGTTCAGGTACCACGGGCCCATGACGTAGCCGGCAAGGCCGTGGCTCCGCACGTAGATGTAATTGGCGTCGTGGGCAATCTCCTGCACGTCGCAGTAAGCGGGAAGCGTCTGCCCCGTCCACGTCGTGGCGCCGGCGGCGGGGGCGGCGTCCGTCTCGCGAACACGCGCATATTGCCCCGAGCTGCCGGTGCGCCACGAGGACAGCCGCGGATCGGCCGCGGGGGAGATGAGGGCGGACCCGAGTAGGATCAGGCCGGGAAACAGGACGCGAATCGTTTTCATAGGTTACTTCTGTCGCGCCTTCCGAGTGGAGGGTGAGTTTGCTCATTGATCGAAATCTTCCGAGTCCAAACGTCTGGACGGAACGGCGTCACCTCCTTCGACTCTTCTAACGCTCCACGGTTTCGCCATTGGCCGCGACGTTACTCCGGTTGTGCTGTGTTGTAAAGAGCAGCGTCGCCTTCTGTGTGGCCAAACGAGATTCGGCTAACGCGCGGTTGAGATCCATCCCACGAATCCGGCAGTTCGATGGTTTCGCGAAGTCCCTGAGGGCCGGACAGGATGTCGCGGGTCGAGAATTCGGTTGCAGCCGGTTCAAGACCCGGTTATGGGCCACAGCATGAAACTTCCTCGTTGCTTCCTCTTCTTGTGGGTCGTCACCGGATCGCTCGCAGCTCAGGAGCGCACCGCCACGCTCATTGGTTATTGCAGGTCAGTTTATTTGCATCCTGCACAGGATACCGTCCTGCTCGACCAATTTCCCATTTACTTCACGACCTTTGACGGCCTCAGCGATCGTTTGCCACTCTATGACTTCACCGAAAACCGTTTCCTGTTCAGCGGCGAGCTGCGTCCATCAACGGGGTTCAGCGAGGATATCTACATGGCCGACTTCATTCGTCTTTCCGACGAAGTTAAAGAATGGGGCAGTTTTTCCCTGTCGATCCCCTTTCAAGATAAGAACACCAATGGTATTCCCGATATCGTCGAGGCGGGCGGCCCTCAACTCAGGCAGGCTTCTACGGCATCGTTTGTTTCGAGTTGGCCGAACAACAGCCAGAGGGCTTTCGCTGGCATCGTGTTCAAAGAAACGGGGACGAGTGGTGGTGTCTTCCAATTTGGCGGATCACGCCTGGTAAACATCGCATGGAATGCCCTTCGGCTTGAGGGCCAGGTGTCCTACGATCCTCTCACTCGCATCGCCAAACTGCGCCTCAGCTTGTTGTCACCCTCGCGGCAGGATTTCCCGTTAACGGCACAGTTCTCTTAGAGCGTGTCCGAAAATTGCGCGGGGTCCTGCGGCGAGGGATTTTGGCTGTGGCCAAGGCGGCGAGGTCCGAGCATCCCCAACGCGGGCTGTAAGGACCGAGCCAACGCAGGCCACGGACAAAAG
>VHCZ01000300.1 GCA_016871535.1 Verrucomicrobiota bacterium | reverse complement strand
GTGGCAGCGCGTTCGATTTGGGGATGTGGTGGAAAATCTCAACGAGACGTGCGAGCCGGAGGCGGCGGGGTTGGAGCGGTTCATCGGGCTGGAACATCTTGAGCCGGGGTCGCTGCATATCCGGGCGTGGGGCAATGTGGCGGATGGCACGACGTTCACGCGGCGCTGCCGGCCCGGGCAGGTGCTGTTCGGCAAACGCCGGGCGTATCAGCGCAAGGTGGCGGTGGCGGAGTTCGACGCGGTGGTGTCCGGCGACATTTATGTGCTCGCGCCCAAGGGCGACCGGTTGCTGCCGGAACTCCTGCCGTTCCTCTGCCTCTCGGAGCGGTTTTTTCAGCACGCGGTCGGGACATCCGCCGGTTCGCTCTCGCCGCGCACCAACTGGAGCAGTCTCGCCAGCTTTGAGTTCGACCTCCCGCCGCTCGACCAGCAGCGCCGCATCGCCGAAATCCTCTGGGCGGTGGATGAAGTTGAGCAAACGCAGCAAAGCGCAGAATGCTCAACAGCCAGTTACCTCAATGCCGTTGTCGAAGCAGAGCTTGGAAAGATGTTTGAAGGCCCGTGTGAAGCACTATCGGGACTTTGGCCCGAAAGTCCTGACAGTGGATGTTCCGCTCCGCCAAGCACCGTTGAAACTGGCCACTTCGTTCTTTCCCTGACGGCACTTTCCGAGACTGGCTATCTCCGAGGCAACTTGAAACCAGTCAAGCCAACTGACGCGATGCTCGCGGCGCGTTTGTCGAAAGGTGATTTCCTGATTTCGCGGTCGAACACGCAAGAGTTGGTCGGATTGGTCGGAATCTATGATGAGGAACGCGACGATGTTTCGTTTCCTGACACCATGATGCGGCTTCACGTTGATGAAAATAAGGTCTCGAAACGGTTTCTTGAGCTTGTGCTTTCTTCGAGTCGCGGACGAAAACACATGATGCGGTCTGCGGCGGGAACAAGCGGCAGCATGAAGAAAATCAACAGGCAGACGCTCGGTCAGTGTCTTGTTCCAACGCCCTCGTTTGCGAAGCAGGACAAGATTCTGGAAGAGGCGACGCGCATTCGCTCCGCTCTGCGGGAGTTGGAAGTTTACGTGGCGTCAACTCAGTCGCTCAAACTGGCGATAACAAACTCGATTATCACATGAGCTTTAACGAATCCAACACCGTCGAGCAGATGATTCTCGATGCGTTGTCCGCCGACACCACCGGCGGCCACCGGCCGTTCGAGTTAAAAGACGCGCCCGGCTGGGGCGCTTCGCGTCGTGGAGTGCGGTGGCCCTCCACCGCTATTTTGTCCGGAGGTTTTGCATGAGCAAGTCAGCTTCCCAACCTCCCGCGCCGTCCGGCGGAGAAATCATCCTCTACCAAACCGAGGACGGGCGCACCCGGCTGGAAGTCCGGTTCAAAGACGAGACCGTCTGGCTCTCGCTCAATCAGATGGCCGACCTCTTCCAGCGCGACAAGTCGGTTATCTCCCGCCACATCAAGAATGTCTTTCAGGAGGGCGAATTGTCGCCGGAGGCAACTGTTGCAAAATCTGCAACAGTTCAAACCGAAGGCCGCAAGCAGGTTTCGCGCGACATCGAGTTCTACAACCTGGACGTGATCATTTCCGTGGGCTACCGGGTGAAATCGCATCGGGGCACGCAGTTCCGCATCTGGGCCACGCAGCGGTTGCGGGAATACATCGTCAAGGGCTTCACGATGGACGACGAGCGGTTGAAGAATCCGCCGGGCAAAGGGCAGAAGGATTATTTCGATGAGCAACTGGAGCGCATCCGCGACATCCGGTCGTCCGAGCGCCGGTTTTACCAGAAGGTGCTGGATATTTACGCGACGAGCGTGGACTACGCGCCGGACGAGGAGGTGTCGCAGCAGTTTTTCGCCACGGTGCAGAACAAGATGCACTGGGCGGCGCACGGGCAGACGGCGGCGGAGGTAATTCATGCGCGGGTGGATGCCACCAAGCCGTTCATGGGGCTGAAGACGACGCGGCCCGGCGGCATCATCCGCAAGGAGGACGTGAGCATCGCCAAGAATTATCTCGATGCGGACGAACTGGGCGTGCTGAACCGGATCGTGAACGCCTACCTGGAATTCGCGGAGTTGCAGGCGCTTCGGCGCAAGGTGATGACCATGCGGGACTGGATCGCCAAGCTGGATGATTTCTTGAACTTGTCCGCGCATGAATTGCTGAACCACGCGGGCAGGATTTCCGCCGAACAGGCGTGGGAGAAGGCGGAGTTGGAATACGAACAGTATCGCCGGTTGCTGGACGCGCAGCCGCGGCCGGTGGATTTGGATTTTGAAAAGGCCGTGGCCAAGATGAGCCAATCGCCGCAGGCCAAGAAACTCAAGCCACCCAAGCCATGAGCTTCAGCGAATCCAACACCGTCGAGCAGATGATTCTCGATGCGTTGTCCGCCGACACCACCGGCGGCAACCGGCCGTTTGAGTTGAAAGAGACGCCCGGCTGGGGCGCTTCGCTTGGCGGGGATATGGTGGCAGGTGCGGCTGCGCACTGGGAATACGCGCCCGCCGCTGACGTTCCCCGCCAAGCCGGCGAGGTGATGGTTGAACCGTGGTTGCGGCTGGCCCTCATCCGGCTCAATCCCGAAATTGCCAACCAGCCCGACCGTGCCGACGAGGTGATCTATGCGCTGCGAGCCATTCTGCTCGCGGTGCAGGCGGATGGCTTGGTCCGGGCCAACGAGAATTTCATGGATTGGTTGCGCGGCGAGAAGACCATGCCCTTCGGCCCGAATGGCGAGCATGTGCCCGTGCGGCTTGTGGATGCCGCGAACCCGGCGGCCAACCAGCTCGTGGTCACGAACCAATGGGTGTATCAGGCCGGCAGCGTGGAAAAGCGGTTCGACGTGGTGTTCCTGGTCAACGGTCTGCCCATCGTCATTGGCGAGGCCAAGACGCCCACGCGCAGCGCGGTGACGTGGTTCGATGGCGCGTTTCAGGTGAACGAGATTTACGAGAAACAAGTGCCGGCCATGTTCGTGCCCAACGTCTTTTCCTTCGCCACGGAGGGAAAGCATTTTCGCTACGGCTCGATCCGGATGCCCATAGATATTTGGTGTCCCTGGCGCACGCGGGAGAACGAGCCGGAAGGTTCATTGGCCGACGTGAAGCGCACGGTGGAAAGCATGCTCCAGCCCGGTGTGGTGCTGGACATTCTCCAAAACTTCACCGTGTTCGCCACGGACAAAAAGCATCGCCGCATCAAGATCATCGGTCGTTGGCAGCAGTATTTCACGGTGAACCAGCTCGTTGACCGCGTGATCAAAGGCCACCCCAAGAAGGGACTCATCTGGCATTTTCAGGGCAGCGGCAAGTCGTTGCTCATGGTCTTTGCCGCGCAGAAGTTGCGGTTGCATCCCAAGCTGGGCAATCCCACCGTTATCATCGTGGTGGACCGCATTGACTTGGACACGCAGATCACCAGCACCTTCAACGCCGCCGACGTGCCGAACATGGTCGGCGTGGCCACGCGGCAGGAGTTGCAGTCGTTGCTCGGGCAGGACGTGCGCAAGGTGCTCATCACCACGATTCACAAGTTTGGCGAGGCGGATGGCAAGTTGAACGAGCGCTCCAACATCATCGTGATGGTGGACGAGGCGCATCGCACGCAGGAAGGCGATCTGGGCCGCAAGATGCGCGAGGCGTTGCCGAATGCGTTCCTGTTCGGCCTCACCGGCACGCCCATCAATCGCGCCGACCGCAATACCTATTGGGCGTTCGGCGCGAACGAGGACGAGAAAGGCTACATGAGCCGCTACTCGTTCTCAGAATCCATCCGCGATAAGGCCACGTTGCCGCTGCATTTTGAAGCACCGGAGGTGAAGCTGAAGATCGACAAGGCGGCGATTGATGAAGCGTTCAAGCAGATCACCGGCGAGTTGAGCGAGCAGGACCGCGACGACCTCGCCAAGCGCGCCGCCAAGATGGCCGTGCTGGTGAAGAACCCGGAGCGCATCCGGGCGGTGGTGAATCACATCGTCACGCATTTTCAGTCGAAGGTCGAACCGAACGGCTTCAAGGCGCAGGTGGTGGTGTTCGACCGCGAGTGCTGCATCCTCTACAAGGCGGTGATGGATGAGTTGATCGGCCCGAAAGCCAGCGCCATCGTCATCAGCGGCGCGCAGCACGATCCGTTGGAATGGAAGCAGCACGTCCGCGACAAGGATGCCGAGGAGAAGTTGCTCGACCGTTTCCGCGACCCGGCCGACCCGCTGAAATACGTCATCGTCACCAGCAAGCTGCTCACCGGCTTCGACGCGCCGATCTTGCAGGTGATGTATCTCGATAAGCCGATGAAGGATCACAACCTTCTGCAAGCCATCTGCCGCACCAACCGCACGTTCGGACAGGAAAAGACGCATGGGCTGATCGTGGATTACATCGGCATCTTCGACGACGTGGCCCGGGCGCTGGACTTCGACGAAAAGGCCGTGCAACAGGTCGTCAGCAACATCGAGGAACTGCGCAAGGCGCTCCCGGTGCAGGTGCAGAAGTGTCTGGCCTTTTTCCCGCATGTGGACCGGAGCGTCGGCGGTTACGAGGGGCTGCTGGCCGCGCAGCAATGCCTGCCGACCAACGAAGTGCGCGACAAATTCGCCGCCAATTACATCGTGCTCGGCACGATTTGGGAGGCGCTGTCGCCCGACCCGTGCCTCAGCCCCTACGAAAAAGATTACCGCTGGCTGACGCAGGTGTATGAATCCGTCAAGCCGCCAAGCGGCAATGGCAAGCTGCTCTGGCACGCGCTTGGCGCGAAGACGGTGGAGTTGATCAACCAGAACGTCCACCTGGAATCCGTGCGCGACGATGTCGAGACGCTGGTGCTCGACGCGCAGGTGTTGGAGGATATTTTGAAGGATGCCGACCCGGCCAAGCGCGGGCGGGAAATTGAAATCCGGCTCATCGCCCGGCTGCGCAAACATTTCGGCAACCCAAAATTCACCGAATTGGGCGAGCGATTGGAGAAAATCAAGGAACGCCACGAACAGGGTTTCCTAAACAGCCTGCAATTCCTGAAAGAAATCCTCGAACTCGCCAAGGAAGTCCTGGAGGCGGAGAAAGAAGCCGACCCGAAAGAGGAACGCGACCGCGCCAAGGAAGCGCTCACGGATTTGTTCAAGGATGCCAAAACCAAGAACACGCACATCATCGTCGAGCGCATCGTCGCCGACATTGATGACATCGTGAAAAAAGTGCGTTTCCCCGACTGGCAGCGCACCAACGCCGGCGAGCGCCTCGTGCAAAAGGAACTCCGCCGCACCCTGCTGAAATACAAGCTGCACACCGACCAAGAATTGTTCGACAAAGCCTACGGGTATATCCGGCAGTATTATTGAAGAAGATTGATGTGCGCGCACGGGTCATTGATTGGGAGCAGCCGGCGAACAATGATTTCCTGCTGGTCAGCCAGTTCAGCGTCACGGGCGCGCTCTACACCTGCCGCCCGGATTTGGTCGGCTTCGTCAACGGCCTGCCGCTGGTCGTCATCGAGTTGAAGAAGCCCGGCGTGCCCGCGCGCGCGGCGTTCGACGAGAACCTGACGCACTACAAGGCGGAGATCCCGCAGCTCTTCTGGTTCAACGCGCTGCTCATCGCCTCGAACGGCACGGACAGCCGCGTCGGCTCGCTCACGGCGGATTGGGAGGTGCTAGCGCACGGCCACCTTCTTCGAGGTCCGAGCCGGACTGGCCTTCAACGCATCGAGCGCGAGGACGAGTTGCGTTGGGGGTTGCTGGTGCCGCGTCTGCTGTCGGGGCAGGTGGAATTGCCAGTGGCGGAGTAAGTCGGTAGCCTGTCGCCGCACTCAAACCGAACCTGAACATGGCCTGGCTACTTTTCATGGACGAGAGCGGGCACAGCCACAAGGAACTGCCTTACGAAGTGCGTGGCGGTTTCGCGCTGGCAGACACGCATCTGTGGCCATTCGTCCAGGATGCGCTGCGGCTGGAGCTTTCCTGTTTCGGCGCGCGGCTGGCGGATTACAAGTCCGAGATCAAGGGAATGAAATTGTTGTCGCAGGATCGTTTCGCGCACGCGACGCAGATGGCAGAGATCGAGGCGGGAAAGCGACAGCATTTGTGTCGGGCGTTGCTGCAAGCGGGCCTGGAAAAGCGTCCGCCGACGCGGGAACAATTGACGGCTTACGGGCAGGCGGCGCTGCGAATGGCGGATGGAATCTTCGTGCTGCTGGAACGACACAAGGCGCTGATCTTCGCGTCTGCCGTCCCGCGCGGGACGGCAAGGCCGCCGGCAAACGCGCCGCTCCCGCCGGATATTCTGCGCAAGGACCATGTTTTTCTGCTCGAACGGTTTTTCTATTTTCTGGAGCGCGAGCGGCAGATGGGTTTGCTGGTGATGGATGAGGTGGAGAAGCAGGAGGACCGCCGTTTCGTCCGGCGGCTTCAGGATTATTTCGTCAAGACGGCCAACGGGCGCGACCGCGCGCGCTGGATCGTGCCGTCGCCGTTCTTCGTGGCGTCGGACATGGCGTTGCCTGTGCAAGTCGCGGACGTGGTGATTTACGCGCTCAACTGGGGCTACCGGCATCCGGCGGAAATGACCGCGCCGACGCGACCGGAAATCGAGGCGCGTTATGGGGCGCAGATCGACAAGTTAGAGTGGCGCGGTGAAGGGTATGACGGCGTTCGCACCTACCGGAGTTTTGGCATCTTTTGCGTGCCGGACCTCTACATCCCCCGAACATGAAAAAGGAGACAATGCTTTTGAGTCCCCCTCACTCCAGAAGAGCAAAGGTTACTCGCAGCCGAGTCTCCACGCCCAATAAATCATATCCGGCCGGGGCTGACAACACCCCATTTTGCTAAAATGCCCCACGCCTACACCGAAGACCAGCTTGTCGAGCAGCCCGCCAAGGCCGAAGGGCCACCCTCACCTTGGTCCTCTCCCAGTGGGAGAGGAGATGATGGGTTGTTCGCGGAGCTTGGTTGGCAAGTGGCGTTGCCACACCCTCACCCCGGCCCTCTCCCAGGGGGAGAGGGAGCAGCCGGGCCGCCGCCCACGACTGGCGTTGCCGGCGAGCCGCGTGACGCGGGGTTGCTCGGGCGCGAGACCAAGGGCGAGGTGGTGCTTGTTCCCCGGTTGCGCGCGGCGTTGGAGAAG
>VHCZ01000299.1 GCA_016871535.1 Verrucomicrobiota bacterium | reverse complement strand
TCCGGGAAGAAGACAAAAAGGCGAAGAAGGAAGAAAAGTTTTGGCCCCGAATCCCGAAGAAAATCACCCGGAAGAAAACGGAATTTCAAACCGCCGGTTTTCCACCACTTTCATTCCGCCGCTGACACCAGTGCGCTTTCCTTACTGTTGGTTCCAAGGTCGATCTTCTCCCGGTGTCCGGCGTGCTGAATCTGGCAGTACCACTCGGAAACCACCGCCGGGCCAGTAAGCCCATTTCTTCTTTTGCCATCTCTTTTCCTTTTCGCTAGAACTTTGCCCCATGCCATCACGACTAGCTGACAAATGGGTCTTGATCACGGGAGCTTCCAGTGGATTCGGAGCCGCCGCGGCCGTCGCTTTCGCCGCGGAAGGTTCGCGTTTGCTGCTCGGCGCCCGGCGCGTGGATCGATTGGAAAAAGTCGCCGCTGAGGCCACCAAAGCCGGCGCGTCCGCGGCTCATTTCCACGCCCTGGATGTGACCAAGACGTCCAGCGTGGAGAAATATATCCAGTGGGTCCGCATGCACACGGACGCGCTCCATGTGCTCATCAACAACGCCGGAGGCGCGCTGGGCCTGGACCCCGTCGCGCTGGGCAAAGACGAGGATTGGGAAACGATGATGCAGAGCAACGTGCTCGGCGTCTTGCGCGTGACGCGCGCCTGCCTGCCGCTCATGACCAACAATCCCGGCAGCTACATCCTCAACATCGGGTCGGTGGCCGGCCGCACGGCGTATGAAGGCGGCGCGGCCTATTGCGCGGCCAAAGCGGGCGAACTACAGATCACCCGCGCCTTGCGCCTCGAACTGTGCGGGACGGGCGTGCGCGTGGGAACGGTGGATCCCGGCATGGCCGAGACGGAGTTCTCCCTCGTGCGCTTCAAGGGCGACACGCCGCGCGCGAGCAAGGTCTATGACGGCGTCGAACCGCTCACGGCGGGGGACGTCGCGGACATCCTCGTCTGGGTCGCCGGTCGTCCACCGCATGTTTGCATCGATGAACTGGTTGTGAAGTGCACGGACCAGGCGGCGGTCTATAAGCTGCACCGGAGGACGAAAGCGTAGGGTTAAAGGTTGTCAAGGCGCGGTTCCTCCCTATCTTTTCCGCGAATGTCGTCGGACAAAGGCTCTCTCATCATTGCGGGTCGCCGATTTCAGTCGCGCCTCCTCGTTGGCACAGGCAAGTTTTCGTCGCCGGAAGCGATGCGTGACGCGCTCGCCGCCAGCGGCGCCGAGATGGTCACGGTCGCGTTGCGCCGCGCGGATTTGTCCGGCCAGAAGGATCCCTACGCCAACATTCTGGAGTTCATCGATCCCAAACGGTATTTGACGCTCCCCAACACCAGCGGCGCGCTGAATGCCGAAGAAGCGGTGCGCATTGCGCGCCTGGCCCGGGCCGCCGGGCTGCCGAATTGGGTGAAACTGGAAATCCACCCGGACCCTCGCTACTTGCTGCCGGATCCGGTCGAAACACTCAAAGCCGCCGAGATGCTGGTCAAAGAGGGTTTCGTGGTCCTGCCTTACATCAACGCCGACCCGGTGCTTGCCAAACGCCTTCAAGACGTCGGCACTGCGACGGTCATGCCGCTCGGCTCACCCATCGGTTCGAATCGCGGGGTCGAAACGCGCGGTCAGATTCGCATCATTATCGAGCAAGCAACGGTCCCGGTGGTGGTGGATGCAGGCCTGGGTGCGCCGAGTCACGCGGCCGAAGCAATGGAAATGGGCGCCGACGCGGTGCTGGTCAACACCGCCATCGCCGTGGCGAGCGATCCGAATCGGATCGCGGTGGCGTTCAAGCAGGCCGTTGAAGCCGGCCGGACGGCCTACGAAGTTGGCCTGGCGGCGCAACAATTCACGGCCAGCGCCACCAGCCCGTTGACGGCGTTTTTGAGTTAACCGAGAGCCAAATTCCGAGGGATGAAAACGTTGCCTGTCAGACGTGTAAAGGAACTGCTCGATCGCGCGCGCGAAATTCGCGTTCTGGTGATCGGCGACGTCATGCTCGACCAGTTCATCTGGGGACGCGTGGGGCGCATTTCACCGGAGGCGCCAGTGCCGGTCGTCGAATTCCAGCGCGAGAGCGTCATGCCCGGGGGCGCGGCGAATGTCGCGCGCAATCTCACCGGTTTGAGCGTCGCCACGGAATTGGTGGGCATCGTGGGCCGCGATGATTCGGCCCGGAATCTCAAGCGGCTTCTGCAACAGGAACGTGTCGGGTACGCCGGAGTTCTGGCGCTTTCGAGCCGGCCCACGAGCATCAAGACGCGCATCATCGCGCACCAACAGCAAGTCGTGCGGGTGGACCGCGAAGCCACCGCCGATCTGGATGCGCGCGGCCTCCGGCGGTTGCTCGAGGTCATCGAGCAGGAGTTGCCGGCCTGCGCTGCGGTCATCGTGGGCGACTACGGCAAAGGCGTCGTCACTCAATCCTTGCTGGATCGCGTCAAGTTTCTGTGCCGCGCGCGCGGCATCTGGCTCAGCCTGGATCCCAAGCCCGTTCATCATCTCGATCTGGCGGGGTTGTCCCTGATCACCCCCAATCGCAAAGAGGCATTCGAACTGGCTGAGATGAGCGATGGCGGCCAGACGACCGAGCCGCTCAAGAACGAACAATTGCTGCGGGTGAGCGAGAATCTTCTGACCCGGCTGCAGCCCGCGTTGTTGCTCATCACGCTCGGGGATCAAGGCATGCTGCTTTGCCGGAGAAGCGAAGCCCCGTTTCATATTCCGACCGTAGCTCAGGAGGTCTTCGACGTGTCCGGCGCGGGCGACACGGTCATCGCCACGTTCACGCTGGCCATTGCGGCAGGGGCGTCGCCGTTCGAGGCGGCGATTCTTTCCAATCACGCCGCCGGGGTGGTCGTTGGGAAAATCGGCACCGCGAAAGTGAGCCGTGAAGAATTGCTGGGGAGTTTTCAGCGGTGACCTGTGGATTGCGCGCGACAACATTCTTGGCCTCGTAGCGCAGATTTGCAATCTGCTTTCTCGCGGAATTGCATTCCGCATGCGTCGGCCGACTCGAAAGGCCTGCGACTTGCCGACGCGCGGCCGATTTCAAATCGGCGATACGGCAGATTGAAAATCTGCGCTACGACCGACCTGGCCTTACACTATATCCGACTGCCTTTCTGACGATGCGCGCCGCGGTTTTTCTGGATCGGGACGGGACGATCATTGAGGAGAAGGGCTACCTGTATCGGCCTGAGGAGGTCGTGATCTTTCCCGGCGCGGCGCCGGCGTTGAAGGGTTTGCGCGCCGCGGGCTTCAGCCTGTTTATCGTGACCAATCAGTCGGGCGTGGGCCGGGGGTATTACACGACGGAAGACGTAGTGCGCGTCAACGAACACTTGCTCAGGGAACTCGGCCCGGCCGTTCGTTTCGACCGGATTTACTTCGCGACCGAAGCTCCGGATCAGCCGAGCCGGGGCCGCAAACCATCGCCCCAGTTCTTGTTCGATGCGAGCGATGAATTCGGTGTGGACCTGTCTCGAAGCTACATGATCGGCGACAAGCTCATCGACTTGCAGTGCGGCTGGAATGCCGGCGTCAGGAAATCCATTCTCGTCCGCACGGGTTACGGCGCTGAGTTCGAGCGCGACCATGCGCCCGAACTGCAGGCAGCCATGATCGTGAATGGACTGACCGAGGCCGCGGATTGGATCATCGGGGACTCGCGCGCGAAGTGACTCCGGAAAGCGAATGGGTCATCGCATCGCGCTCGGCGTATGCACGGGTTGAAACAGCGAAGCGACGTAATTCCGGATCGGCTCCGGCAACAAATCCTGCGGTGTGTCCCCTCCATCGGTGAACAGCCGGCTTCGCCCGCGCAGCACCGTGGCGTGCAGAATCTCGCCCGACGCGGCTTCGGCGACTTCGACCTTGATCTCAACCAGATCGCGGCGCGTTGAATACTCGGTGGCGCGATCTTCCCAACGCAGGATGGTTGGGTAAATGAAGTAGCGGCAGCCGGCTGCGCGCGCTGTCTCCAAACCTTCCTGGAAGCTCTGGACGCGGCGTCCCACGTAAGCCCGCTTCGCATACTTCGCAAAGACGTCCCGGAACGTGACCGCGGTGAACTGGCCGGATTCGGGAACGAATTCTTTGCGGTGCCGGCCATCCGGCGGAATCGCCACGTAAACGGTGTCGTTCATCTGCAATTTGGGCCGCGCCGGCGCCCCCGCGATCGGAACCTCGCGATAGGTGTGCTCGCAGGCCGAAAAGAGGAGAACACCAGCGATCCAGAGCGCAATCATCGGGCGCTTAATCATAATCTTAATCCTACTCCTGAGCCTGCGGGAGAGACCACGCAAAGCTTTCACGGCCTCCCAGCCGTGCGCATGACGCATGCACTGGTAAGGACGCGTTCCACCGCGTCCCTGAAATTGTCTTTCCGATCGCTGTGTAAAGTCAGGGACGGAGTGGAATCCGTCTCTGCCAGGGAACTGCAACGCGTTCATTTCGTCGGCGGAACTTTGGCCGGGGGCGCGTTCGTGGCCGGAGCCTGCGATTGTTTCTCGGCCAGATTCCGCAGCAAACGATTTTTCAGATTCAGGTGCATCTGATTCGTGACGCTGTTCAGGTGTTTGCGCGAGTCCTCGAACAAACCCGAGTTGAGTTCAACGCGGGCGAGGTGAAGATAAACCCCTTCGCGTTCCACGTCATCGTTCGCCAGCTTCAAGGCCTCCTTCCAGGCCGCCAGCGCGTCAGCCGTGCGCAGCGGTTTGATCCCGTAGTAACTCTGGGCGTAATCGTGGGCCAGGATGAAATTCTTGGGGTCCAACTGCAGCGCCTTGCGATAGAGTTCGAGCGCGCGATCGAAGACCTGCGGCTCCGAGAACTTGTAATATTCCATGGCGTCGCGGCGGAACAGATAGACCGTGGTCGCGAGGTTCCAGTAATAAGTGGGCTCGGCGGCATTGAGTTCGATCGCTTTCTCGTAGTAGGCGAACGCCTTGTCCACGGGGCCGCGGTGGCCGAAATGGTTGGCGAGATTGTTCCACGCGGCCGGATTCTTCGGATCGATCTCGCGCGCTTTCTCCCATTCCGCCACGGCTTCGTCTTCTTCGCCCGTTTCGTTGAGAAAGCTGCCGTAAGCGAGGCGTGCGCGGGCGTGCTTGGGATGAAAGAGCAAGAAATCCCCGTAGGCTTTGCGCACCTTGCCGAATCGCTGATCGATCTTGGCGGCCAGAGCGGCCTTGGAAATCCCGGCTCCGGCTTTGGCGAACGCCTGTTCGTCCCGAATCCACTTATCGACCTCCTCCTGCGCGGCGTCGTCTTCCTCAAGGAGCTTCTGATACTCCTGCTCGACGGCGTCGTTGGGGTTTGGGACTTTTAGGGTCGCCGCGCTGTTCCTGGGCGGCCGCTCGTTCGGCGTCGCAGCCGGATTCTCGGCCGCCAGCACCGTTAACAAGCCAATCAATAGACCATTCACCATGGAGACGTTAGCATTCCGCCGGCTGAGAACAATGCAGAACGTCGAATTCCCTCAGTTGAGGGTGGGGCGAGGCTCCCGCAGAGCCAATGCCATCGAAAAAAGGCTCCGCAGGAGCGTCGCCCACCGTCGTTAATTGATTAACTGAGGGGTTACGGAACGTTCGCAGTTCGTTCGTGCCAATCCCAATATCGGTTGCGCCTGGATAAGGCTGCCGGTAGTTTTCCGCGCATGAATCTGGAAGATCACCTGGGCGATATCCTGAGCAAAGCGCGCCAGGCGGCCAATGTCTCGCCCTCCGCCGCGGCCCAGGCCGCGGGCCTGTCCGAAGCCGAGTATCTTTCCGTGGAAGAGACCGGGAGAATGGCCCGGCGCCCGAACTTCCAAACGCTGGCGAGTTTGCTGGGTTTGCACGCGCGAAAACTTGAAGGCATCGCCAACGGCTGGTTGCCTTCTCCAATCGACGTTGGAGTTTGGCGGCAACTGCGTCAGATCACGACGCGCGGCGCCAGCTACAGCGTCAATTGCTATCTCGTCTGGGATGAAACCTTGCGTGAAGCGGCGCTGTTCGACACCGGCTTTGACGCGCGCCCGGTCTTCGACCTCCTCGCGCAAAATCAACTGCACCTGAAACATCTCTTCATCACGCACACGCACCACGACCATGTCGAAGCGCTCGGCCCGATCCGGAGCAAGTTTCCCGGCGTCAAGCTGCACTCCAACTCGAAGAACGCTCCCGCGGATCAGCGCAACCGTCTCAACGACCTCGTCCACCTGGGCAATCTTCAAATCACAAATCGCGATACGCCGGGCCACGCCGAAGACGGCGTGACTTATGTCATCGGCAATTTTCCCGGCGGCGCGCCGAGTGCCGCGGTCGTGGGCGACGCGCTGTTTGCCGGGTCGATGGGCGGCGCGCGGCAGCTTGCTGAGTTGGCCAAACAGAAAATCCGCGAGCAGATCTTTCCGCTTCCTCCGGAAACATTGATTTGTCCGGGCCACGGTCCGCTCACGACTGTCGCTCAGGAGAAGACCCACAATCCTTTCTTTGTCGAGTAGGCGCTCTTTTGCGGAGAAAGCCTGACAAGGATTTCAGCATTTACCCCATACCAACTCCAGGGTCCGCCTGATTGCTAGGCGCTCCCCGTAGATTCTATCTGCCGCAAAGTCAGGAAACGGAATAGAACTGCCAGGCCAGAGGATAACTCCGAAGGAGCGGACTTCATGAAACAGTCCAGAACTACGTCCCTTTATCTCAACACCGCCGGGAGCGGAAGCTGGACCACCGTCGGTAAGGGCCTGGCCTTCCAACGGCGCACGGCCACCGGCGGCATTAGCGAACACACGTCCGGAGGCGCGGGCACCGCTCCGTATTGGGTGCGCGTGACTCGCGTGGGCAGCACGTTCACCGGTTTTAAGTCCACCGACGGTCTGACCTGGACCAGTGTCGGTTCGGCGACGATCACCATGGCGTCGAGCGTCTATATCGGCCTGGCCGTCACGAGCCACAACGACGCTGTATTGAACAGCTCGACATTCGACAACGTGAGCGCAACGCGGTGATTCGTGAGGCAATGCGAGCGCCCCGAACTAAATCGTTCCAGCTAAGTGGTCCGTTTCGTAAATACGCTCACGTTCGTTGCGCCCAATTTGGCCTGGGGCAAGGCGCGACGAGCGAGCATCCCCCGCCAGTGGGGCTGTGACCGAGGAGCAACGCAGCCCCAGGCAAAATTC
>VHCZ01000298.1 GCA_016871535.1 Verrucomicrobiota bacterium | reverse complement strand
CGGCGCAACCCGAAGGGCGGCAGTTCTTTTTCGCCAGACTTCGTTGCTTGCTCCTTACAGATCCACTTCGGGATATGCTCGTCGCTCGCGCCTCGTCTGGCCGAAAAATCCCTTGCCGCGAACGTGAGCGTATTTATGAAATGGACCACTAAGGGTCTGTGCAAAAATAAATTCCGGTTTTGCTGGAGGCGATTTCGCTTTCTGGCGAGGCACGACGAAGGAGCATAGCCAGGGCTCTGCGACTGAGGAGAAACGAAGCCAGAAAGCGAAATCGCCCCAGCCCTCCGGGGCGGGGCGGCGCCTGGCCGGCTGCGGCGTTGCTCGTCGGTCACAGCCCCAAAACGGGGATGCTCCCTCCTCGCGCCTTGCATCCGGCCAGGCGGCGCTCCCGCCAAAACCGGAAGTTATTTTTGCACAGACCCTAAGCGCATGGAGCGGCTCGCCGGGACGGACTCGCCCTGCCCTCCAAAACCTAAACCGGCCAGCGGTAGCGGAACAGACTCAGATCGAATTGCGTCTTGCCTTCCGTGAGCAAATCCGCGAGCACGCTGCCCAGGGCGCTGGAGAATTTGAAACCATGTCCCGAGCACGGACTGGCCACGAGAACTTGCGGGCAGCGCGGGTGCGCATCGATGAAGAAGTGATGATCCGGCGTGTTCGTGTACATGCACACGACTGCGGACCGCAATGCGCCATCCGCATCCGGCATGAATTTACGCAGTACCGCGCGCATGGCTTCTGGCTCGTCGGCGTGGACCGCGCGGTCAATCGCATCCGGTGAAACGATCCGTCCTTCGTGATGGCCTGCGACCTTGACGCCTTCGCCCAGATCCGGAAAACCGTAGAAGAAGCGCTCCGGTTCATGCTCCCACAGATAGATGGGACAGCGCTCCGGACGAAAATTTTCCGGCGCTCTCTTCGCTTCAAACCAATAGAGCACCTGCCGCTCGACCGTGAACGGCAGTTTCAACTCCGGCAGCAGCGTCGTGATCCAACTCCCGCTGGCCAGAAGAAGGCGGGAAGCCTGGTAGATCCCTTGAGACGTGACAACCCGCGCCAAACTTTCATTCGTTTCCCAGCGAGCCACCGTCTCATTGAGGTGAATTTCCGCGCCGTGTCGCCGGGCGAGTGTCAGATGAGTTTCCACACAAGTTTCGGGGAACAGAATCCCGGCGCGAGGTTCCCAGACCGCCACCATGTCATCCGTCGGTTGCAGCGCGGGAAAGCGCCGCCGCACCTCCGCCGCGGAGAGCGTGTCATGCGGAAGACCGTGCTCCTCTGCGCTTTTCTTGGCTCCGCCCACCACGATTCCGTCCGGTGGGCCGATCATCAATCCGCCCGTCTGGACGAAAAGCCGGCGCCCGGACTCGCGTTCGAGTTCAGCCCATAACTCGTACGCGTGCTGGACCAGCGGCACATAGATCGGGTGTTCGAAGTAAGCCTCGCGAATGATCCGTGTCTGGCCGTGCGATGATCCCATGGTGTGCGGCGGCGCGAAACGGTCGATTCCCAGAACCTCCCTCCCACGCCGCGCCAAATGATAGCAAGCCGCGCTGCCCATTGCGCCCAGACCGACCACGATCACGTCATATTGCTCAGGCACAAAGCGAAGATATCGGAGGGGGTTAAATGGTTGAAAGGTTAAATCGGTTGACCTCAGCGCGTTCAAACGAAAATTCGGCGGCCAGGAGATCCGGTTGGTGCCGGCGCTGGATTGCATGTTCGACGCGGCTGCTTACTGTGCAGACCGTGGGATTGACGACAGATCGACCGGAGAACCGTAGCGCAGATTTTCAATCTGCCGTATCGCCGAATTGCATTCGGCAGGGCGTCGGGAGATCCAAGCGCACCCAACCTGCCGAGACCACGCGGATTGCAAATCCGCGATACAGCAGAATTCAATTCTGCGCTACTTTGTCAATGCCCTGGGCGTCCTGGGTGAAGCCGATTCTCTTGGATTTTCTTGACGGGTCGGACGGGGGAACAAATGCTGATCCGGCAGCCTAAATCACTTTGGGATCGGCTGCGCGCGTAGCCGCGGCCCGATCAACGAAGTGGCAGTTCGAAGTGCTAACGAGATCCCAATTCTTCGATGCGGAAGAAGCCCTCCGCGAGGGCGAGATCAAATTTCGCTCTCTGGTCACCGCGATGGCCGACGTCGTTTTCCACGCTCGACCGCGAGCAGCGCCACACGGGTGTTTATGGCAAATGGCTCGAAAAGGAAGGGTTGGCTCCGGAATTCTTCCTCGGCAAGACGGCTCGCGAGGTCCTGGGTCCCGGCGCCGGCCCGGTTCATGAGCAAGCGAATTTGAAGGCGCTGGCCGGCGAGCACGTGGTTTATGAATGGTCCCTGGCCCGCGCTCAAGGCAAGCCGCGATATTTTCAGACGTCGCTTTCACCCATCCGGAACGCGGCGGGCGACGTTGTCGGAATCGTGGGGGTCGGCCGCGATATCACGGCCGCCAAGAACGGCGAAATCCGCATGGCGGCTTTCTCCGCATTGGGCCAGAGGCTCAGTCTGGCCACCCAGCCGAAGGACGCCGCGAGCATCATCGCGGACGTGGCGGATTCGCTGTTTGGCTGGGATGCTTGCACCGTCGATGTGTACGACGCGGACAAGGACGAAGTATTTCCCTTGCTGAACGTGGACATTGTCAACGGGCAGCGCACGGCGGTGGAGCCGGTGCGCGTGGGCACCCCCGCAACCCCCTCGCAGCGCCGCGTGCTCGAACACGGGCCGGAATTGATTTTGCGCCCGGATCCACTCGTTTTTCCTGCGGAGTCCATCCCTTTCGGGGATACGTCCCGTCCGTCGGCTTCCCTCCTGTTCACGCGGATTCGCAACGCCAGCAAAGTCATTGGGCTGCTCTCGGTGCAAAGCTACACCGCAAACGCTTATACCGCGGAGGATTTGGAAACGCTGCAAACGTTGGCCGATCTGTGCGGCGGCGCGCTGGAACGCATTCGGGCGGCGGAGGCGCTGCGCCAAACCGAAGCCCGGTATCACAGCATCTTCGATAACGCGGTCGAAGGCCTCGCGCAGGTGGCTCCCGAAGGCCGTTTCCTCACGGCCAATCCCGCGCTGGCCCGCATGCTGGGTTACGCGTCCCCGGAAGAATTGATGGCGTCGATCACGGATATTGGCCAGCAACTGTACGTGGACCCGAACTGGCGGAAGGTGTTGACCCGGCAGCTCGCAGAGAAAGGTTTCATCAAAGGCCACGAAATCCAGGCGTATCGCAAGGACGGCCAGATCATCCGGGTCTCGATCAGTTCGCACGTGGCGCGGGACGAGGGCGGCAAAGTTCTGTACTTTGAAAGCGTCATCGAGGACATCACCGAGCGCAAGAGTCTGGAGACGCAGCTTCGGCACATCCAGAAGTTGGAGTCGATCGGGCAGTTGGCGGCCGGAGTGGCGCACGATTTCAACAACCTGCTCACCATCATTCAGGGCTACACCAGCTTGCTTCAGAATAGCCCGGACCCCCAGGCCGACCTCCGTGAAGCCCTGGCGCAGATTGGAAACGCCGCCCAACGCGGCGCCGACCTGACACGCCAGTTGCTCACCTTCAGCCGGCGGCAACCGATGCGGCCGGTGTTGCTCGATTTGAATGAGGTGGTGCGAAACGTCGGCAAAGTGCTCCAGCGCGTGTTGGGCGAGCACATGACTCTCCAATGCCACGAATGCCCTGCGCTGCCGCTGATCGAGGCCGACCTCGGCATGGTGGAACAAGTCATCATGAACCTCGCGGTCAATGCGCGCGATGCCATGCCGCAAGGCGGCACGTTGACCCTGGCGACTGAGGCGATCGAAATCGACGCGGCTTACGTGAGCACGCATCCCGAAGCCGCCACCGGCCCGCACGTCGCCTTGACCGTGAGCGACACGGGCATCGGCATGGACGCCGCGACGCTGGGCCGCATCTTCGAGCCGTTTTTCACGAAGAAAGAAGTGGGCAAAGGCACCGGCCTCGGTCTGGCCACGGTGTACGGCGTGGTCAAACAACACCAGGGCTGGATCGAGGTGACGAGCGCCGTCGGCCGCGGCTCCACTTTCAAAGTCCTTCTGCCGGCGACGAGAAAACAAGCGGGCGAGCGGGGAACGGAAAAGCCAACCAAAACCGGCTTTGAAGGAAACGGCGAGACCATCCTGGTGGTGGAAGACGAACCGGCGTTGCGGTCGCTGGCGCGCCGGGTCCTTCAGAATTACGGCTACTCGGTTCTTGACGCCGGGTCTGGTCGCGAAGCGCTGGACGTCTGGGAGAAGAACGCCTCGGAAATCCACCTGCTGCTCACGGACATGGTGATGCCCGGCGGCATGACGGGACGCGAGCTGGCCCGGCGACTCCGGATTCGGGATCCGCTTCTGAAAGTGATTTACACTAGCGGTTACAGCCCGGAAGCCGTGGCCGAAGGACTCGAATTGATCGAAGGCGTCAACTTTCTCGCCAAGCCGTATCGTCCCGGCGCGCTGGCCAAGATTGTGCAAGCGCGGCTCCATCCCGAATCAAGCGATCGGGAAGGGTCGTTGCCCGTCTGAGGATGAACGGTAACTAACTAAATCCAAACATAACCCGAGTGCGGCAGAGAGTATCCATCTGCCTGCGCGAATTCTGTGAAGGATATGAAGACTAGATACCTCGGACTCCTCCTCGCTCGTCGAGTTGAAGACTCCGAACGGTTCCGGGCCCGGATTGGTATCGTTTCGTCGGGAACTATTGCATCAAGCAATGAGGTATGCGACGGCTGCGGAGGCGGGTGCGCTCTCCGCGGCTGTTGGGCCCAAAATACTCTCCCTCGAAGCAACCACGGAACACCCCAAACAACCAGGAGACCGGGCGAAGGCCCGGTCTCGTTTTTTGGCCATCACTGGCTTCGGGAAAAAAGGCGGCGCCACCAGGAGACGGCCGGCTTGGGTTCGCGGGCGATCGATTCGTTCAGGCGTTCGGCGATCTGCGGCGGGACTGGCGTGTGCGCGGCATCCTCGCGAATCATTTCTTCGGCGGTCGCGAATTCCAGCGCCGTTTGCTTTTGCTGGCTCTGCTGGAGCGTGTGCTCCGCGTGCTCGCGCGTTTGCTGCCGCAATTTGGATGGGTCGGGTTTCATTTGTTGCCTCGTGGGAACGATCGCGCTTGAATGCGGAGTTGAGGTATCGGGGTGTCGGAGTGTCGGGGTGTCGGAGTGCGGGCGAGAATTTCGCCGACACGCGGATACGCCGATACGCCGATACGAAGCCGATCCGCATTCATGCCGGGTTGAACTGCGCTTTCGAGTTTCATTCTGAGTTCAGGCGAACCTGGCGAAGGCCGCAGCAAAGGCTTTCCGGGCGCGATGGAGTTTGCCGCGGACGGCATCGGCGGTTTGGCCCGTGAGGGTCGCGACGTCCTGGTAACTCAGCTTTTCGTCCGCCACCAGCAGAAGGAGCAGCCGATATTCTTCGGGCAGCGCGTCGAGCGTCTTCTGGATGCGCTGGCCCAGTTCTTTCGTCTCCAGGACGCGCAAAGGATTGTCGGTTGCGACCGACGACGTTTCCCAGATCGCGTCATCCGCGTTGCTGACCATGTGGCGGTGGTGCCATGTTTGCAGGAGGTTCCGGCAATGATTGATGGCGATCCGATAAAGCCAGGTCCTCACCGCGGAATCGCCTCGAAACTGGCTCATCTTGCGGTAGGCCTTGAGGAACACGTCGTGCGTGGCGTCCTCGGCCTGTGTGGGATCACCCAGCAGCCGCAACGCGAGATAGTAAATGCTCTGGGCATGGGCTTCGTAGATCGCGCCGAATTTGCTCGAAGCCCACACCGGGACACTGCGAGACGGCGCGCCGTCGTGCGGAGTGCGGACAAGGGTCCTTGACCTTTTCGTGCGATCCGTCTGCTGTGTCCACAAATTCTTTGCTTGCGACCGGCAATGCCACGGAGAATTGGACAGCGGTGGCACCGGGTTGTCACGGCGACGAGCGTTTGTGGAGCATGGCAAGCGCCATGCCACGCCGTTACCGCCTTGCAACGTTACAACGTTAAATTGTTGAATCGTTAAATGGGGTCAACAAGAGTGGCTTGCCTGACAAATCACGGATTCGCCGAGGCGGCGGCTTTGGAGCCGCAAGTCCGCATCGCCATCGCCAATCGTCAATTTTCCGAAAAGCCAATTGCCGATACCCATCCCCGATTGCCCATCGCCGATTTCCACTTGCCCTCACTTCGGTCCGGGCTGCAATTCCAGGTACGTCTTGGTGTCGGTTTTCTCGTTCCACATCTGCATCCCTGTGGCCTGGTTTTTGGTGAAGCTTCTTAACTCGAAAACCTTGACCTTCCGGCCTGCGGCATCATAGGCCACGGCGTAAATCAACCCGCCAAATTCGCGATCGATCCACGACACAACTTGCGCGTAGTCCTTGTCCGCCGGATTGGGGTTCGTGCTTTCCAGAACGTGGCAAAGGCGGTGGTTGCGCATCCGTATTTTGTCCCTGGCCAATCGTTGTTTGGGCCAGTGCAAGAATTCCAGACCCAGATCCGAGAGCCAAAAATCTGATCCCGCGAATGGAATCGCGGCCTGGGCGCCGGAAAGGCGAGCAGGCTCTGCGGCCGGCTGGGTCGGTTTAGCGGCGCGCCAGTGGAGATACTGGTTGGGGGAGTCATGGAAGTGGACAACGGTCAGCCGCTCCGCAGGCGGCGCGCCCGCCGGACCGGCTTCGTAAGTCCCCTCCCAACGGTCCGGGTGCAGTTTGACGGTGTATTTGACTTGCAGCCGCGAAAGCGTGCCTTTGCTATTCGAGACTCGCAACCGGCCGGTCAACGTCAAATCCTCAGGTGGCCGTTGCGAAAGCAGTTCGGAAACGAGCGCGGCGGCTTCGGTGTCCGAAGGCTCGGCCGCAAGCAGTACCGAGGGAGGCGCGGCGATCAGCAAGAGCAGGCCAAGGAAGGCCGCTCTCACCCTGAACTCGGTAGGGCGAGTCCGTCCCGGCGAGCCGCTCGACGAGCTCTGAACACGTCCGACTCGGCTCGCTGGGGACAGGCTCGCCCTACCGTGAGGGGCACGGCAGGTTCCCAAGCACTTCTCGCTCGCATCGAACATCGAACGTTGAACGTCGAACGGTTCATGGGAAGCTTCTTGCGCTAGTGAGCCTTCCTCACGGACCCTGAACTCGGTAGGGCGAGTCCGTCCCGGCGAGCCGCTCGACGAGTGTGGAACACGTCCAGTCCGGCTCGCTGGGGACAGGCTCGCC
>VHCZ01000297.1 GCA_016871535.1 Verrucomicrobiota bacterium | reverse complement strand
AGCGAACTCGGTTTGATACAAAACAGAAGTGATTTGCGAAAAGACAGGAGCTTGAATCGACATCGCCGACAATGGCAGCGAAAGCGGAAATTGCCCGCCAAAAATTGGCAATAGCCATTCTCATTGAACTGCGACCTTCTATGTTGGTGTTTGTCGGCCAAACTCAATTCGGCCAAGGGCAACTCCAGCTTCATATCTGAGACTCTTCGTCAAACCTGCCTTCCAGTCAATCAGCGCATCACCGCGTCCTCGAGAGCAGGAGGCGCTCCGCGAGATCTGTGATGAACCAGTCTTCCGCGATCAATCCGTCACGGAATCTGGAGGCGTCAAGGAGGAAAGGGAGGAAAGGAGGAAAGCAGGCCGGGATATTGACAAGAGTATCAGGTCAGACCCCGGGCTCAACTCCGCCAGCACGCCCAGGCGCAGGCTCACCCAGGCTTTGCTGCGCGAGAGTTGCTGGGCGATCTCGGCCACACTCAGTCCCAGACCCGCTTTGAGTTCATCGAGGAATCGGGCCTGTTCCAGCAACGAGAGCGCGGGGTCATTGGCGGCACGCAGCAGGCAAACGATCCCGGCGGCTTCCTCGGGCGCCAGCGACACAAACGGCACGGTGGACAGATGCAGCTTTTGGGCGCGGCGCAGGCGCTTGAACCCATCCAGGAGAATGCGCGCGCTGGACCGTTCGACCCCCTGCAGCGGTTGCTGGATGCCCGCCTGGGCCATCGCCTACGAATGAACCCTGCGCGGCTGACACGCAACCAAAGTAATCAGTGATCAGCAATCACTAAAGAGGGCAGGGCCTGTTCGGCGGCAGAGTCGCTCTACCCCGGGTTACGGCAGCACGGTAACGCGGTAGTAGCGGGCCGAACTTGACACCGCGGGATCCGCAATCTGGAGAGTTCGACCGGTTGGTTGCGCGAGGAAGTCGCTGTGGGTCTGCCAGACGCCGGAATTCAGGTCGGCTCGGACTTGGACGCGGTACGCCTTGTTCGGCTGGGCGGTGAAGCGGAGCGCAATCTGCCCTCCGTCTCGCGCGGCTTCGAGTTTCAAAACGCTCGCGGCGCTTTGCGGATCGGTGCCGGCCAGGTATTCCTGCAGATTCGACATGCCGTCGTTGTCCGGATCCAACGCGGCGTCGTTCGCGCCGATTCTCAGGCCATGAGAGGTTTCCCAATCGTCCGGAATGCCATCGTTGTCAGAATCCGCTGGCGTTGGGCTGGCCTGGTTGCTCGCTTCGGGAGAAGGAGCCGGCAAGGAAACGATCGTCGCGCTGCCATCGGGCAAGCGGCCTTGCGAGACATCGGTCGTTTGCGGACCAAACGTCACCGAATCAATGACGCTGCGCCCATTGGCGGCGATGAGGTAAATGGATTCCCCGGCCGCGCTCAGTCTGAAGTCGGCGTGGTTCGCGCCTTGATTGGGATTCTCGTCCGCGACGATCTTCAAGAATCCTTTCGGCGCGATAAAGGAAAGGGCGGCCAGTTGGGTGTTGGTGGGCGAGGCCAAGTTGTCCGTCAGATACAATCCCCCCAGCGCCACGGGGAGCGTCTCCGGATTGTAGAGTTCGAACCAATCGTCTCCGGAAGCGAGCGAAGCCATCCATTCGTTGATTTTCAGATTCGCCGGCGAGCCCAGCGCCCTGGCGCGATTCTCCCGGCCCGGCGTTGGTTCGGTCAACTGCCAGGCGCCTGTGCCGTTCGCAAGCCGTCCAATCGTCAGGTCCGCGGCTTGCGGGCCGAACGTCACGTAATCGCGCACCGCGAAGCCGTTGGCCGAGGGCGCGAACAGCGCGACGGTTTGGCCTCTGTCATTCAAGCCAAAGCCCGTGTGGAGGCCCGGAGCATTGGTTTGGCTGTCGCACCAAACGGTGAGGTAACCTTGCGCGGCAATGCGCGTGTTTGGCGGGAACACGTAGCGATTCGGCACGAGCATATCGTCGCTGAGGCCCATGCCGCTTAAGTCCAGCGTCTGGTTGCTGCTATTGAACAACTCGATCCAATCCGGCGTCTGGGCGCCGTTCGGCACAGAACCTCGGTTGCGCGCGGCGATTTCGTTCAGCACCAAATCTCCCGTGATCGCGGGAACCGTCGCCTCCAACGAGAGGCCGAACACGATGTCCGAGCTGTTGTTGGCGGATTGGTGGACTTCCACTGCAAGAACGTTCTCGCCTTGCGCAAGGCTGGCGGTTGAGATTGCGAACGGCCCTTCATAGACGGCGTCGCCCACGGTGCGGGTGGCGAGCGTGGAGAAACTTGCCGAGCCGGCCGGCATTCCCGTGCGCAACACTTCGGCGCCATTGAGGTAAACGATGCCTCCGTCGTCGATTACATGGCGCAATCGAAGCTCGGTTCCACGCGGCGGGGACGGGAAATTGAATTTGGCGCGGAAGTAATACGTTGTGCGCCCCAACGTGAGCGGCGTGCGGATGGGTTCCGGCAAGGCGGCCGTTTCCACGGCCAACAGCGCGCTCCCCGAAGCCCACGCCGCATCCTGGTAAGCCGGCGCGGTCCAATTGATCCCGGTCAGATCGGCACTCTGATTGAATTTCCACTTGGTGGTGGTGTCGATTCCCAGGAGCACGAGTTGGGACGGAGCCGCGCCGAAGTTGAAGGCGGTTTCATCGGAAGCCAGCGAGGGATGATCGTTCGCATCAAGATAGGCGCAGCGCCAGTAATACGTCTCGCCGAAATTCAACTCCTCAAAAGGAACCGGGATTGAAGTGAGGTTCGCGGCGCTGGTCGTCTTCCAAACCGGAGCACGGTAGGACCCGTTGCTGCTCCGGATTTCCCAGGTCGTCTTCGCGTGAGCCGGCGCGGAACTCGCGCTATGGCCGTAAGCGGAAGCCTGCAACAGAGCGGGTGGAAGCGCCGCGCCGCTGCTGGCAGGCGCAAGATTCACGGGTTTGATGGGCCGCTGGAATGGGCCGAATCCGCACTGGGTATTCACGGCGGTGAAACGGGCGTTGGCGAACGTCCGGATGCTCCCAAAGCCCATCGCGCTGATGTTCTCCGGATGAAGGAACGTATTGTTCAACAGGTAAAGCCGCCGCTTATACTCTTCCCGAAACGCCTTGATGAAACTGTCCTTGAAAAAATTCGGTCCGCGGAAGTTGTTGTTCCGATCGCCCACTTCGCCGATGTAGATCGAAGAACTGGCGGGCGTGTTATCGCCGCGGCCATACCAGGCATCGCAATCCCACGGGAGCATTCCCCATTTCCCGTTGCGCTTTTGCCAGAAGAAATGGTTTTGCGTCGTGTCGTCCCAAGGGCAGCACCAATTCTCGATGGCGATGTAATCGAGCATCTCATCAATGTCGAAGTAGTTGGTGAAGTAGGCGCGCAAGGCCGCGAGGTTCGGATTGAGCGCCGCAGGGGTGTCGCCGCGCGCGGCCCACATGGCATCGATCATTTGCTTGAAGTAGTAGGAGCCGCGCCAGCCGTTGTTTTGCAGCGCGAAGCTCCAATCGTACATTTGAAGGTCCGTCCAGTAACCCGGCTTGACGAGCTTGCGCCCATCGCCCCGGCCGTACGGGCCTTCGCCGGGCATGTCGATTGTCCCCACCGCTTTGTAGATTTCGCCGCTCGGTTCGAGAGGAGTGCCGGGATTCAATCGCTGCTGGGCCTGGTGGAACTCATCGAGCATGTCGCCGTCGAATTCACCTTGCTCCAGGCGTTGCATGACCGCGCGGTCGTTGAGGTAGAGATCGACGTATCGAACCTTGGAAACGGGGAAGCCGGCCTCGATGAAAAGATTGTGGCCAACGATGAAATCATTCCCTTTGTCCGTCTCGAAAATGCCCGTGACGCCGTTGAATTTCTTGTAGCGCGGGAATTGCCATTTGAGCGAATAGCGTTCGGCGCGGCGGTTGTAGCGGCTGCCATGATGGCGCATTCGGATGTCGTACACCACGCCTTCGTGAACCAGGATGGCCGGCTCCGTGGCGTTCCAGGAAAGTCTCGGGCGGCCTGGCGGATCGGGTGTCGTCACGCGCTTGGGACTTTGCGAAATGTTCCGCTGGAGAATCGCCAGACTGTTCGACGAAATGAAGCAGTCATAGATCGGCTTGGTGGACGTGCGGACCGGCGTCACGAAATACGCGTGCCATGGAAACGGATCGTCCGCGCGAGGCGATACGACTTCATCGCCCGTCCCTTGGTCTGCACGGAAGCGATAACGCACGATGGTGCGATTCGGCTGGCCCGGCAGAACGGCGCTGAACCGGACCGGCGTGCCGGGGCCGCTCCCGGACATCGATGTGACTGTGCGCGGCTCGTCGGTCGCGTTGATGTTATCGAGGAACCATTCCACGGCCACGCCAGACACCGAGGCGGCTGCCGAAAACGTGCAAGCGATTCTCACGGGTTGACCGTTGCGGATGATGGCGGCTTCGTCGGAATCCTGCGTGACGCTGAAATGAATGATCACCGGCTTGGGAACTGGACGGCTGACTGCGTTGGGCTTGCCCGGACTCGGGTTGCCGGGCAAGGGCGAGACGAGCCAGTTGGCCGGATCGTTGGGCGAGTGCGTGAAACTGACCCGTTCGAGCGACCGCCCGCGATACTGGTAATCCAAATGATTCAGGCCGGTGAAGTCTTCGTTGGCGCCCAGTCCATCCGCGCTGATCGCCCACGGAAACTCGGCTGAATAACTCACCGCATCAGCCAGTTCGCCATTGGCCTTTAGCAAGCGGAGCGTGTCCTTGGCATTGCCGAGTTGGTTGGTGTAAGGCCCGAACAGGTCGGGCAAGGCCAGCCCGTATGCGGGCACGGCTGCCAATCGCCCGGGGTTTTTCGCGATCACGCGGTAAGCTCCGGGTTGGATAGCGGAATTCGGCGGAAACGTGTAACGAACCCCGCCGGCGATCTGCCAGCCGGACAAATCCACCGGGGCGGTTCCTGCATTGTGGACTTCGACAAATTCATGCACGTCTTCATAGAGGTCGAGCACCGGGCTGCCATCCGCGTGGAACGCCGGCTCTTCGACGGGATGATACATGATTTCGCTGAAGACGATCTGCGCGCGGGCTTCCCGACTTGACAAGCAACCGGCTAAGGCAATCACAAGAAGCAGAAGGCGCATGCCCCGGCCTTCACATGAACCTGACGGTAGGGCGAGCCTGTCCCCAGCGAGCCGAGTCGGACGTGTTCCACGCACGTCGAGCGGCTCGCCGGGACGGACTCGCCCTGCCTGACTCATGGTCCGTGAGCAGGTGCTTTGGGAACAGGCAACTTCGCAGGACCCGCCAATTCGCCGCGAGGTTTTGGAGTGTGCGCTCCTCTGCTGTTTCCACGCAATTCTCCCGCTTAGAATCCCAACGGGATTCTGCCCCAAAGCCCAGGGTTGCGAGGAACGAGCTACCCTGGGGAATTCGACGAACATCGGATCAACCCCAACGGGGTTGTGTCTTCGGTGCATGGGAGAGGCGCAACCCCTTTGGGGTTGGCTCCTTGTCGATCTCTTTACCCAGGGTTGTTCGTGACTCGCAACCCTGGGCTGGAGGACGCAATCCGCTTGGGATTGGCGACAGCGGTCCACAGTCCCATCCCGGCCGTTCTTCGGCCCCATCTGCGATGCGTGAATCATGTTCCACCCTTGAAGCCGTCCGCCAAACAGTTGTGACATACCTCGCTTTAATGCAGGATTGATACCAGAATCAAGCTTTCGCCAGGGGGCCGCATGATCGCCTAAGCGGGTACCTCTCAATCAAGGTGGGGCGAGGCTCCTGCCGAGCCAATGCCATCGAAGAAAACCTCGGCGGGAGCCTCGCTCCACCTTCGTTAACTAACTGAGGGGTTACAGAACTGAACACATTTATGAAATGCACCGCCACCTTTGCCCGGCGCACGCAGCACATGAAACGCACCGCGGTTCGCGAGTTGCTGAAATTGACCGCGCAGCCGGATATGATCTCATTCGCTGGCGGATTGCCCGCAGCCGAGCTGTTTCCAATTCAGGAAGTCCTGGAAGCCACCAAAAGCGTCCTCGCGCGTGTCGGGCCGGCGGCGCTGCAATATGGCGAGACGGAAGGCCTCGGCGAATTGCGGGATTGGATCGCGAGCCGACTCGCCCGTCCAGGATTGCCGATCACCCGCAACAACGTCGTGATCACCACCGGCGCGCAACAAGCGCTCGATTTGATCGGGCGCATCTTGCTCGACGAAGGCGACACAGTCATCGTCGAGAACCCCACGTATCTGGCGCTGCTGTCGGCCTGGCGCCCGCTGGGTGTCCGATTCCAGGCCGTTCCATCCGACAGTGACGGAATGCGCGTTGAGGAACTGGAGCGATGCATCCAGAGCCGTCCGAAACTGATCTACACGATTCCGAATTTTCAGAATCCTCAAGGCACGACGTTGGGCCGGGATCGACGGCAGCGTCTGGCGGAGTTCGTGCGCGAACATAACGTCGCTTTGTTGGAGGATGATCCTTACGGCGAGCTTCGGTTCGACGGCAATCCTTTGCCTCACGTTCTTGAGCTCGCGGCTCGGATGGATTCACGCGGCGACCTGAGCGCTGGCGTCCTCTACGTCGGGACCTTCTCTAAAATCTTGATGCCTGGACTGCGCGTCGGCTGGGTGATTGCGATCCGGCGGATCAGCGTCTGCTGCGAGGCTTTTTGCAGGAGATCTCGCGACACGCCGAAGCGCCGCAATTTCAAGGACCCGCTCTGGTGAGGGCCTTCTGGTTGCTGCGGCTGAGTCGGACGAACGCTGTCGATCTGGAACTCGCGAGCGCGGTGTTCGAGAAATACGGCCTGGAGAGCTACGTCATTGGACTCCTCAAGAGTCAGGAAGCCCTGCTCACGCTTCCGCTTCAAAAGACTTATTTGCGGGCCCTGTTCAATGCCGGTCGCGCCGCAGAGTTCGATGCATTTTCGCGGTCGCTCCCATCGGGGGAACGGTTGCTGGCCGATCTGGAGATGCAGTTGTATCGAGCGGCGTTCGTGGAAGGATGGGGTTCGGTATCCAGGGAAGCCGCCTTTCGCAATGATCACGGCGCGGGGATCACGAACGCCGCTGCAGGTGAATTTAGGGAAACGAAGCCCTTAGAGCGTGTCCGAAAATTGCGCGGGGTCCTGCGGCGAGGGATTTTGGCTGTGGCCAAGGCGGCGAGGTCCGAGCATCCCCACCGCGGGCTGTAAGGACCGAGCCAACGCAGGCCACGGACAAAAGACCCGCCGCCCGGAGGGTTTTCGCGCCAAAGGCCGCCTGGCTTCGTTGCTCCTCAGTCGAAGATCCAGGGAGGATATTCTCCTT
>VHCZ01000296.1 GCA_016871535.1 Verrucomicrobiota bacterium | reverse complement strand
CGGGATGGCGTGGCAGATTTTCTCGAAGCCGGGAGAGTTCCAGAGGTTCGGAAAATCCCGGCATTGCTGCGGCTTGACGGCTTGAACCGAGCAATCATGGCCTTCGAGAAACACACAGGAACCATCCGGATTTTCCTGCAATACAAGCCGGCGACGATCGTGGCGGAGCCGGGTGAACTGCTGGATGAAATCCTGTTCGCTCAGGCCCTTGAAGGCCGCAACCTGCGCGATTTCGGCTTCGGTCAATCGCACTTGCCCTGGCCAGCGGCAGCAAGCGGTGCAACGTTGACATTCGAGGAAGATCGGCATGCGTGAACTACGTGTCCGCTCCCGTCAGCTTCCAGCCTTCGCGATACTCCCGCGTCAGATGCTTGTTCGCTTCGGCGACATTTGTAATCTTCGCGGCGGCGGCGTCGAAGAGCAACCGTCGCCCGCCCATGCGCAGTGAAACTGCGCCCAGCGTGAACGCATCCGAGATCGGCCCGGCCAGCAGAAAATCGCCGTAGGTCGGTTTGCCGCCCCTGAAGGCCGCGACCCAGGCCGAGTCGCTCCGCCCCATCCCTTGCCCTGGGCCGCGACCCCGTTGGCCTGGCGCCGGTTCCGGGAGGTTTTTTGCCGCGCGATAGTCGCGCATCTTCTTTTCCGGAATAATCTGCGGGCTCTCGCTGCGGAAGCCCGCAAGAATTTTGCCTTTGTCCCCAACGAACATCATGCCTTCCGGCGCGAACTCTTTGCCGTCGGCTTCCAACTCCTCCGGCGTCGGCGGCTTCATCGAGCCATCGTACCAGAAGAGGTCGAGAGCCGGCCGTTGTTCCTTGGCCGGGAACTTCCAGCGAATCGTGCCCGCGGCCGGGAAGGAGTAATCGTTCTTCAGCGTCACGGCCACTTTGCCCTTGAGCGTGCACGCATGGACGGGGCGTGATTCCACGGAGATCGGCGCCTCGAGTTCAAACAGCCTGAACACCGACCAGAGACTGTAATGGCCCATGTCCCCCAACGAGCCGCCACCGAACTCATACCAACCACGGAAAACGCAGTGCGTGTAGTTCGGGTGATAAGGCCGGTCGAGCGACGGGCCGAGCCAGAGCGTCCAGTCAAAGCCTTCCGGAATCGGCGGCGTGTCCGTGGGAAGGGTTGGATATTGCGGCCACATCGGGCGATTGGACCAGTTGTGAATCTCGCGCAGCGTTCCAATCGCGCCGTCGTCGATCCACGCTTTGATGGCCCGAATCTGCGCGCCGTCGTTCGCCGGCAAAAAATGCGTGGCGACTTTCGTCTTGCGCGCCGTTTCCACTACCAACCGGGCTTCATGCAGGCGATTGGCGAGCGGTTTGTGCACCAGCACGTGCTTGCCCTTCTTCATGGCCGCGATCGCGATGGTGGCGTGAAGATGATCCGGTGTCATGATTTTCACCGCGTTCACGTCCTTCTCTTTCTCCAGCAACTCCCGAAAGTCGGCGTAAGTCGTGCAGCCTTTGAATTTCTCCGCAGCGCGCTGGTTCGCGTACGAAGTCTCGATGAGTTCCTTGGCTACGTCGCGGCCCCCAGGAATTCCGGGCGCGTTGCGGCGCCAGTCCGATTTGCCGAGCGCGCTCGCGATGGCCGAGCGCAAACCGTCCCGCGAAAAATCGACGTAATCGTGGCCGTCTTTCACGGGATCGCACACGGCGACGATTTGCACTTCCGGTTGCGCGAGCATTCGGAGCATTTCCCGCAATCCCTGCGTGCCGCAGCCGATGTAGGCCAGGGTGATCTTCTCGCTGGGCGCGACGTAGCCTTGTCCGCCCAGGACGTGGCGCGGGACGATCGTAAACGCCGTGGCGGCCGCCGTTCCCGCGAGCACGAACTTGCGCCGGGAAAGGACGCCTGGCTGGGGCTGGGGGGCGGTTTGATGGGGGCTGGCCGGGTGTGTGTCGCTGGTTTTCATAGGCTGGGACTCAGTGGGAGATTGTTGGAAGTCCGTTTTCTCACGACGATTTCAAGAATGAACTTCCCACCGTTTCCAGGCGAGGAAAAAGCCCGATGGCTGAGCGCTATCCCCGGGGTGACCGGTGCAGCCGGTTCTGAAACAGCAGCCGCCACGTAATGTGGAGCGCTTCGCGGACGATTTTCGGCGACATCTTGGACGTGCCGTGGAAGCGGTCGGTGAAAATGATCGGCACTTCCGCGATGCGCAATCCCTGCCGCCAAACTTTGTGGGTCATTTCGATCTGGAAGCTGTACCCGTTGGAGTCCACGGACTGGAGATCGATCGTCTGCAGCGTGGCTCTCCGGAAACACTTGAAGCCTCCGGTGGGATCCGTGAACGGCATGCCCGTGATGATCTGAACATATTTCGCCGCGCACAGGCTGAGCATGAGACGCCTCAAGGGCCAGTTGATGACGCGGATGCCATGGCAGTAGCGCGAACCCAACACCAGATCCGCATTCTGCGCAGCCTTCAGAAAGGACGGAATGTCATCGGGATTGTGCGACAGGTCGCCATCCATTTCGAAGATGAAGGCGTACTGTCGTTCAAGCGCCCAGGCGAATCCGGCGCAGTACGCGCGTCCCAGACCGCTCTTCTCCTGCCGGTGCAACACGTGGATTTGCGGATGTTGCGCCGCCAGCGAATCCGCCAGTTGGCCCGTGCCGTCGGGCGAATTGTCATCGACGATCAACAAATCGACGGTGACTGGCAGCGCCAGAACGCGCTGGACCAGCGCCGGCAAGTTGTCCCGCTCGTTGTAGGTGGGGACGATGACTAAAGTCTCCGCGCTCATTCCGAGTTCGTGCGCGCAGAGAAATAGATGGAGACGCGGCTAAAAGAAAGCTCAGAGCGTGTCCGAAAATTCCGCGGGGTCCTGTTTTGGCTCCAAAGGCCGAATGGCAAGGCGCGACGAAGGAGAATATCCTCCCTGGATCTTCGACTGAGGAGCAACGAAGCCAGGCGGCCTTTAGGCGCGAAAACCCTCCGGGCGGCGGGTCTTTTGGCCGTGGCCTGCGTTGGCTCGGTCCTTACAGCCCGCGGTGGGGATGCTTGGACCTCGCCGCCTTGGCCACAGCCAAAATCCCTCGCCGCAGGACCTCGCGCAATTTTCGGACACGCTCTCAAGTTTCCCGCCACTGGACGGCATGCTGGACCAACTCGGTCGCGCTCTTCAGGTTGAGTTTCTCCTTAATGTGCGCGCGATGCGTCTCGACCGTTTTCACGCTGAGATGTTTTTTAGCATGGTGTTGGTCCTGACGGAGTCCCTTCACCCGGACTTCGGCGCCGCGACTCCGGCCGCTTGGAACCGCTTCGCGACCGTTACATTTACCAAGAGTCTTCAGCATCCGGCTCTAGCGCTCGAACGGCTTGCTTATGCACCTGCCTCCGACTGGAGCGCAAGCCTAAACTCGGGCCGACTCTAACGGCATTGCGCCCGCGCGTCACGAAGAACAATGGGTCAATGGGTCACGCGTAACCCCTCAGTTAAGGCAATTAAGGGTCCGTGCAAAAATAAATTCCGGTTTTGCACAGAGCCTAAGTGGTCCGTTTCGTAAATACGCTCACGTTCGTTGCGCCCAATTTGGCCTGGGGCAAGGCGCGACGAGCGAGCATCCCCCGCCAGTGGGGCTGTGACCGAGGAGCAACGCAGCCCCAGGCAAAATTCGGCGCAACCCGAAGGGCGGCAGTTCTTTTTCGCCAGACTTCGTTGCTCGCTCCTTACAGATCCACTTCGGGATATGCTCGTCGCTCGCGCCTCGTCTGGCCGAAAAATCCCTTGCCGCGAACGTGAGCGTATTTATGAAATGGACCACTAAGGTGGGGCGAGGCTCCCGCCGAGCCAATGCCATCGAAGAGAAGCCCCGCAGGAGCGTCGCTCCGCCGTCGTTACCATAACTGAAGGGTTACGGTGACGCAGAACTCTTGCGCGTGTGCGCGTGGGTCGCGTGGCCGAAGAACACTTCGGCGGACTCCATCAGCGTCTCAGACAATGTCGGGTGCGGATGCACGCAAAGGGCCAGGTCTTTCGCCGTCGCTCCCATTTCGACCGCCAGGACGCCTTCCGCAATCAATTCGCCCGCGCCGTGCCCGACGATGCCGACGCCGAGGATGCGTTCGGTTTGCGGGTCGATGATCAGCTTGGTCAGGCCGTCGGTGCGATCGAACGTCAACGCCCGTCCCGAGGCGGCCCACGGGAACTTCGCCACGCTGATCGGAACGTTGCGTTGCCTGGCCTCGGCTTCCGTCAAGCCGCACCAGGCAACTTCCGGATCGGTGAAGACGACCGCCGGTATCACCACGCCTTCAAAGGCGCTGGCTTCGCCCGTTATCACCTCGACGGCGATGCGCGCCTCCTTAGCGGCCTTGTGCGCGAGCAACACGCCGCCGGTGATGTCGCCGATGGCGAAGATGGCCGGATCGCTCGTCTGCTGCTTTTCATTTACTTTGATGAAGCCTTTGTCATCGCGGCTGACCCGGGTGTTTTCCAGGCCGAGGTCATCGCAGTTGGGCACGCGGCCCACCGCAACCAGGACGCGGTCGTACCACTCTTCTGTGCGTTGGCCGTTCAACTCCATCTCGACTTTAATCTGTTTGCCGCTTGTCGCCATTTTGGAGACTTTGGTTTTGAGGCGGATTTCTTTGAACGCCTTTTTGGCATAAGCGACGACCGGACGGACCAGGTCGGCGTCAGCGCCCGTGAGGATGGAATCCAGCGCTTCCACGACGACCACCTGACTGCCCAGCGCGGCATAAACCGTTCCCAATTCCATCCCGATGTAGCCCCCGCCCACGATCAGCAGGGTGGCGGGAACGTCTTCGATTTCGAGAGCCTCCCGCGACGTCATGATCCGGGGATTGCCCAGATCGAACGCTTTCGGCAGAGCCGACTTCGAGCCGGTGGCGACGAGAGCGGTCTGAAAGTTGATGAATTTCTGGCCTTGCTCCGTCTCGACGCGCAACGTGCGCGAGTCCTCGAAATAGCCCCGGCCGTGGATAATTGCCACGCCGCGTTTCTGCGCGAGAAACGCGATGCCCTGGCCTAGCTTCTGGAGAATGGACTCCTTCCAGGCGCGCAGTTTGGCCAGATCGATTTTGGGCGGATCGAAAACGATTCCGCGCTGGTGCGATTCGCGGGCCGCGCTGATCAGGTGCGTGGCGTGCAGCAAGGCCTTGGAAGGAATACATCCGCGGTTCAGACAAACGCCGCCGAGACGTTCGTCTTTCTCGATCAGGATGACTTTCTTGCCCTTGTCCGCGGCGTAGAAGGCGGCGGCGTATCCGCCCGGCCCAGCGCCGACGACAACGATTTCAGTTTGGATGGGGTCCATAGAGGGAGTGGAGTGATGGAGTAGTGGAGTGTTGCGGTGGAGAGCTTTTAGCGGCACTGCTATGCTGTGTTGCGCTCTTTTACGACCGAGTGGTCGATCCAATCGCCATCAAGTTGTTTGCGCTTCAAGACATCGATTAACTTCAGTAGCCCGTTTTCGAGTTTGAAAGCAAGGCCGTCCAACTGAGCAAAATCGGTTTCCGAGACTTGCTCTGCCTTCCGGTAAGCGCGCAAAACAGGAGACAGACTCCGCGAGGGAACTCATCACTCCAATACTCCGCCAGATTATGGTTGTAGATTCTCCGTCACGAAATTCTCGATCCGCGCGACCAGTTCGACGACGAACCGCGCCGCGCTCCCTCCATCGATCACGCGATGATCGTAGGACAGCGCCAGCGGCAGCATCAGGCGAGAGACGATTTGTTGCTCGCGCACCACGGCTTTCCACGCGCTCCGGCCCAATCCGAGAATCGCGACCTCCGGCTTGTTCACGATCGGCGTGAAATGCGCGCCGCCGATGCCGCCTTGATTGGATACAGTGAAGGTGCCGCCCTTGAGTTCGTCCGCGGAAACCTTTCGATCCCGGGCTTTCTGGGCCAAGGCTTCGAGGTTTTTGGAAAGTTCGAGCAGGCTTTTCTGATCCACGTTCCGAATCACGGGAACAATCAGTCCCGCTTCCGTATCCACCGCGATGCCGATGTGAAAGTATTCCTTAAAGACGATCTCTTCGGTCGCTTCATCGAGGCTGGAGTTGAAAATGGGATGCTTTTGCAGCGTCTGGACGAGCGCTTTGAGAAGGAAGGGGGTCAACGTCAACCGTGCTCCCTTCTGTTCGTACGCGGGCGCGTGTTTCTTTCTCAATTCCTGGAGCGCCGTGATATCGGCTTCGTCGAACTGGGTGACGTGGGGAATCGCCGTCCAGTTCTCGGCCATTCGGCGGCGGATCACTTTGCGCAGCGCCGAGAGCGGCGTTCGCGAAACCGGTCCCCATTTGGAAAAGTCAACCGATTCGGCGACAGGTTTGGCCGTGGGTGCAACTTTGGCGCTGGATTTCGTAATGGCGGCGATTTCCTGCAAACGCTGGATGTACGCTCTGAGATCGGCCATCCCGATGCGGCCGCCTCGCTCGCTGCCGCGCACGCGCCGCAAATCAATCCCAAGTTCAAGAGCCAGCTTGCGGATGGAAGGAGAGGCCACGGGAGAGGCACTGGACGGTTCGGCGTCGTCCTCGCTTGGGGCAGCTCCGGTTTCCGCAGTGTTAGCGGCCACGCCGCCTGATGCGGAAGTCGAAGGGACGGCAGGCGCTGCGACTCGCGTTTCCGTGGCCGGGGAATCCGCGTCACCGCCCGCCAGCGAGAGGATTCGTTGCCCCACGCTGAGCTTGTCACCGACTTTGACAAAAATCCGGCACACCACTCCGGCGGCCGTGGAGGGGATGGACGCGACGGCTTTCTCGTTTTCCAGCTCCAGGACCGGCTGATCCTTTGTGATGGAATCGCCTTCCTTGACGAAGATATTGACCACGGTGCCGGAGTCCGCGCCTTCGCCCAGGCTGGGAAGTTTGATGTCCATAGATCGTGCGCAGTCGATTCGGCAGGCGAGAATCGGCCGAGAGGTTGGCTTCCCAGGATCAAGCTCGCACTGCCGGGAACAGCGAGCGGCAAACGCTAAGGATAGGTTTTAGCGTTGTCAGCAAGAAAATTGGAACAAGCCGACTCAACAGGGACGAAGCGTTGAACGATCATCACGTGCAACGCCTCAGAAGCTGTGAAAAAATTGGGAATTGCCAAAACGCACTGTTGTAATTTCTTGATAGCCAAAACGAGTTTCTTGGGTGCTGGAGGATTCTTCAATTGTTTCACAGCTTCTCAGTTAAGGGTCTGTGCAAAAATAACTTCCGGTTTTGGCGGGAGCGCCGCCTGGCCGGATGCAAGGCGCGAGGAGGGAGCATCCCCGTTTTGGGGCTGTGACCGACGAGCAACGCCGCAGCCGGCCAGGCGCC
>VHCZ01000295.1 GCA_016871535.1 Verrucomicrobiota bacterium | reverse complement strand
TTCTTTTTCGCCAGACTTCGTTGCTTGCTCCTTACAGATCCACTTCGGGATATGCTCGTCGCTCGCGCCTCGTCTGGCCGAAAAATCCCTTGCCGCGAACGTGAGCGTATTTATGAAATGGACCACTAAGCCGTCAAACGGACTTTCGAATCTCGCGGTGCAGCCACACGCGGGCGTAGGTCCACAGATTCTCCGCCGAGCGTTTGGCTAAACCCAGCGCCGTCGCGGCTTCCTCCATCGTCATTCCGACGAAGTAGCGTAATTTCACCAACTCCGCCGCGGACGGGTCTTCCTGCGCCAGCTTGTCCAAAGCTTCGTGAACGGCCAGCAGTTCGTCTGGAGGCGCGGTGAGAACCAGATCGGATTCCTCCAGTTCTTCGCGAAGCGCGCCGCCGCCGCGTTTGAGGCTCTGTTTGCGCCGGGCGTGTTCCACCAGAATCCGTCGCATGGCCTCGGCGGCCGCCCCGAAAAAATGGGCGCGGTTTTCCCAGTTCTGCGGATGCGGGCCGCTCAACCGCAGCCAGGCCTCGTGGACCAGCGCCGTGGCCTGGAGCGTGTGGCCGGGGGATTCGCCGGCCATTTTATGCGCCGCCAGCTTGCGCAACTCGTCATACACAAGCGGGAGCAGTTCATCCCCGGCTTGGGCGTCGCCGGCGCGAATCGCGTTCAGAATGCGCGTTACGTCTTTCATGCCGGTGTCTTGCCTTCTCACAAAACCCTACCGATGGGAAGGAATTCTTCCTCCGTGTTCCGCATGAAAAAAGTAACCGCGCAACGCGTCTTCCAGTCTAGTTAACCCACAGACCGAACCATACAGTAGTTTTCTCTTACCGCTCCGCCGGGGATAAGATGGTACCAATCGAAGGAAGCGGCCCAGTCACCTGGACGGATCCGCCATTGACCGAACCAGGCATGCGTCGAATGAATCTGGACACCAAGGGTCGCTTGCTCAGTTTTGAGGCGGTCCCCCCGAGGTACACCGAGACACTGTCAAATTCAAACCCCCAACCGGATTGGTCGCTTCTTTTTGCTGACGCGGGGTTGGAGATGACCAAGTTCACCCGCACCGCTCCCGCATGGACGCCCAGGTTGTACAGCGATACCCGCGTAGCCTGGACCGGCTCGATGCCGGAATGGCCGGGAGAAACATTACGCGTGGAGGCGGGGTCATTTGCGGGAACACCAGTGTTCTTCGAGTTGAAAGGTCCTTGGACGAAAACCCCGACCCAAAAGAGTAGCGCTTTCCAACGTCATCGACAGACCTACGAGGCTGTACTCAGCGCTCTCTGGGCGATAATCATCTTTGCGGTCATCGCTGTCGCCGGATACTCCGTGCGCCGGAACCTGCTCACAGGACGTGGGGACCGAACGGGAGCCAGGCGATTAGTTAGGCCTCTTTGTTTTTGCGCTTTCCGGCAGCCAATTCGCGGTGACGGCTCACGACTGGAGCTTTTAGGGAAATATCACCCAGGCCTTTTCTTCCAGCGCGGGCAACGCGTTTGTTACCTGGCTTCTCTACATCGCGATCGAACCTTTTGCGCGCCGCCGCTGGCCGCAGACACTAATTTCCTGGAGCCGCCTCCTGAGTGGCCGATTCGGCGATTTGAGTGTGGGACGCGACGTGCTGGCAGGATGTTTAGCGGGAGTCGTGGTTGCGTTGCTTGAAAATGCCAGTGGCCAATTGCCACAGACATGGACAGGAACGGATCCAACTGAGCCGGCCATTCCAGGAAGAATCGCTGTGCTTTCGGGCGGTGATCAGGTGCTCGCAAGAGTTCTGGGCGGATTTTCCGGTGCTGGTTTCGTCATGGGGATTTTCCTTCTTCTCTTATTGTTTCGGATAATCTTCAAGCGTGACTGGCTTGCGACGACGGTTTTCGTCGTGCTCTGGGGCGTGGGCATTGTCAATACCCCTTCCGCCCCTTTGGGAGTTTGGATATGGTCTTTCTCCTGGGCTTCTCTCATATTCATCGTGACGATGCGATTTGGCCTGCTAGCGCTGTTTGTGATGTTCGTTTGCGGGGGATTTATCCAGTCTTTCCCTGCCACACTTAACTTCTCGGTTTGGTGGGCAGGGATAGGAGCAATTGGCCCCCTGGTGGTGTTGATTCTCGCAGCCTATGGCTGTTGGGTTTCGATCGCGGGCAAACCCTTGTTTAGGGACGAAGTTCTTGCAGCCCGTTCATGATCGAAGTGACTCGCATCCTTGAAGCGGTCGCAGACGGCGACACACACGCGGCGGAGGCCCTCCTGCCGCTGGTCTATGAGGAATTGCGCAAGCTGGCGGCGGTGAAGATGGCTCGGGAAGCCCCCGGCCAGACCCTGCAACCAACGGCGCTCGTCCATGAAGCCTGGTTGAAGCTGACGGGCAACCAGCATCTGAAATTCCAGAGCCGAACCCATTTCATGGTCGCTGCCGCCGAAGCGATGCGCAGAATTCTCATCGACAACGCCCGGCGCAAGAAGAGCCAGAAACGAGATCAGGGCGGCCCCCGGGTGGAACTCGACGAATCGCAAGTTGCGCAAAATTCCTCTTCCGAAGAGTTGCTGGCCATTCACGAAAGCCTGGATCGACTCGCGAGGGAGGATGCGAGTGCCGCCGACCTGGTGAAGCTTCGATATTTTGTGGGCATGACCATGCCCGAGGCCCCAGTGGCCCTGACGATTCCCTTGCGCACGGCCGAGCGTCTCTGGGCTTATTCTCGCGCCTGGCTGCGGCGTGAGATTCGACGGAAAGAATGAGCCGGAGCGGATTTGAGCCAATTCACCAGATCAGAACCGATCTGGGATCTGCAGATTGAGTTGAAACACCGTCCGCGTTTCACAGACCCCAAACCCAGGCCTCGGAAAAACAACAGCATCAAGACCGGAGCCGGCGGCGGCTCAATTCCCGGACCTCTCTGGTCTCTCCCAACGATCCGTTTCCTTCCTGGTTCATTCCCAAGCCGTGAGGGTACAAATTCATGAATGAACTCAATCTACCGTTGTTGGGCGGAAATTGATTTGGGCGCCTTGCGCGACAACCTCGTTTGGCTCCGGCACCGCGTCGGACCGCAGGTCAAAATCCTGACGGTGGTCAAAGCGGATGCCTACGGACACGGCCTGAGGCAAATCGCCGCGCTCCTGATGCAGAGTGGCACGGACCTTTTCGGCGTCGCTAACCTCGCCGAAGCCCGAGCCATCCGCCAGGTCGGCAAAGGTTGGCCCATTCTGATGCTAGGGGCGTGCCTGCCGGACGAAATGGAAACGGCGGTTCGCGACACGATCATGCCGACGATTTCTTCGATGGACGAAGCGCGGCTGTTCGCCGAAGCAGCCAGGGGATTGCACAAAACGGTCGAACTTCACGTGAAGGTCGATACCGGGATGGGACGTCTGGGCGCCTCGGTTCAGTCCGCCGCCGCAGTGATCCGGGAGGTTGAACGAATGGAAGGATTGAAGCTGGCCGGCGTTTACACCCACTTCGCTTCGGCCGAAGACGAGGCCGATTTCACCCGCCTCCAGCGGACTCGCTTTGGGCGGGTGATCTGTAGTTTGAGGCGGGCGGGCATTCGTGCTCCGCTCTTCCATTGCAACAACAGCGCGGGCGTGTTGTATGAGCCCGGCGCGGATTTCGGTTTGGTCCGGCCCGGTTTGCTGGTTTACGGAATCCTTCCCAAGGGCCGGCGCCGCTTGCCGTCCGGCGTCGCTCCGCTCATTCGACCGGCGCTTTCCTGGCGGTGCCGGGTCAGTTTGGTGAAAGAGATTTCCAAAGGCACGCCGCTGAGTTACGGCGGCGCCTTTGTCGCGCCGAGAAAGATGACCGTGGCGACCCTGACTGCAGGCTACGGCGATGGCTACTTGCGCGCGGGCAGCAATCGGGCGGAAGTATTGATCGGTGGAACACGCTGCCGCGTCCTGGGCCGAATTACCATGGACCAGATGCTGGCCGATGTCTCGGCGGTGCCGGCGGCCAGGGCAGGCGATGAAGTCGTTCTGATTGGCCGTCAGGGAGACGAGCAAATCAGCGCGCACGACGTCGCGGACTGGTGCGGAACGGTGGCGTGGGAAGTGTTGACGAATATCAGCTCTCGCGTGCCCAGGGTCTATCGTGGAGCACAAGCGGCGTAAAGGCGGCGGGGTTCATGATTTGCGATTTATTTAGTTAGGCCCTCGGACGCTTCTCGACACTTCCGTTGAAGTCTTCTCCCTCTCCCGCGACGAAGGAGCGGGAGAGGGTTGGGGAGAGGGCAGCCCCGTTTCTCTTGCTGGAGTGGACCAGATTGCCGCGACGTTCCTCCTCTCCCCCGCCCTCTCCTCCACTTCGTGGAAGAGAGGGAGTCTCTGCTCAATCATCATCATCGTCATCAGCACCACCGAATTTCAGTCCGAGCGCTTTCAGGCCTTTGCCGTGCGCGCCGGCGAGGTGGGCGGGATACGGCGCGTCCACGCCTTTAACCGAGTGCCAGATGATGCGGTTCATCGTGTCCTCGTCCGCCTGGTCCACTTCCTCGAGCGATTGCTCCAGGCTTTTCTCCGCCCAGTAAAGCTCGGCGCCCTGGAGTTGCGCGGTCGGTTTGTTCATTTCGTCGAGCGGAATGTTGTTCGGCAGGCAGGTGTAGGGCTTGAAGTTGGGTTTCGCGGTGAAGCAATGCGTCATCAACGGCGAAAGCGCGTCCATCTGGTTCATCGGCGGAATTCCCAACATGCGCTCCATCGTGTGAAGGACTGAAGTCTGATTGTAGAAACGGCTCACGACCGCTCCGCGCTTCGTGTACGGGCTGACGACGAGGCAAAGCGACCTGTGGCCATCGACGTGATCGAAGCCGTTCTGCGGGTCGTCCTCGATGACGAAGATGCACGTCTTCGGCCAGAACTGGCTGTTTGAAATCGCTTCGACGATCCGGCCTACGGCGAGATCGTTGTCCGCGACTTGCGCGCGCGGCGTGGGATTCCCCGGACGCGTGCCGGACGTGTGATCACTGGGCAGGAAAATGATGACGAGGTTCGGCCAGCTCCCTTTGGCTTCGGCTTCGCGGAATTCCTTGAGGAACACATCGGCGCGGATTTGGTCCGGGATGCGCATGTTCCAGCCGGGCGAATCCGGACAACTGTAGCGGCGCAGCGTGTCGATCTGAATGTCGTGCTTGAAAGTGACTTTGCCGGCCTTCGCCTGGTAATTGTCGAACACGGCTTTGAACGTCGCATTGCCCGGAACAGTGTCGGTCTTGGCCATCTCGCCGTAATTCCGAAACGACCGGCCGTGCAAGAGAACGTTGTCCCAGATGAAACCGGACGACGCGAAGCTGATCGGGTCGTCGCCGGAGAATGGATAACTGCGGGTGAAACCGCCAAACGACTTTTCCAGGTAATCCGTCACGTAGCCTTCCATAGCCCAGGCGTGGCCGTCGGCTGAGAGCACGCCGTTGCAGTAGTAATTGTCCAGAAGCACAAATTGCTCGGCGAGCGCGTGGTGGTTCGGCGTCACTTCGCGCCCAAAGACGCAAAGGCTCGTGTCGCCGTTGCCTTGCGGCAAATCGCCGAAGACCTGGTCGTAAGTCCGGTTCTCTTTGATGATATAGACGACGTGCTCGAACACGGATGGATCGCCCAGGCGCCTGGGCACGGGCACAGGCTTGCGTCGCACCAGCGATTTCTCTTTAGCCCGGAGGATTTCCGGCACGCGCGCGTCGGCTTTGACCTGACGCGTGTATTCCTGAAGCGCGGTTTGGGATGGAATCTCGACCTTGCTGACTGTGCCGAGGTGGTCGTGGCTGTTCCATCCCTTGCGCGTGGCATGCGGGTTTCGCGAGCCGAATCCTTTGACGTTGGCGATGAACAAATGCCTTCCATCGGTGGCGAGCGCGCCGGGATACCACGCGGTGGGGATAAAACCTTGAAGTTGAGTTGCCCTTCCCGAACTTATCCCTGCCACGGCCACCGCGTTATTCCCGCCGTTGGCCACGTAAAGCGCGGAGCCATGCAGGAGCAAGGCGTTCGGTGCGCTGCCAAACGGAAGCGCAGGATCGGGCCGAACGAGGATCGTCTCGATGATCTGCCGCGTCTCCGTATTGATGACACTGACCGAATCGGAATTCGTGTTCGCGACAAACAGCGTTCGCGCATCCGCGCTCAATTCCAGATCGGACGGGTGCAGACCAGTGGTGATCTGCGCGAGCTCTTCGCCTTTCTCCAGATCAATCACGGAAACCGTCCCGCTCGAAGCGACGCCGCGTTCGTCCACGAGCGTGTCCGTGCCGGACGACTTGGCGGTTTTCTCTCCGGTCTTGGGATGGCGGCCTCCCCAGTTGGACACGAACGCCGTCTTGCCGTCGCGTGTGACCACGACATCGAACGGAGCGATCCCGACGGGAATTTCCTTCACGACTTTCTCGGAGGCCAGATCGATCACGCCCAGGCTGTTCTTGCGCGAGAGGCAAACGAACGCTTTGGTTTCGTCATTCGAAAGCGCCAGACCGCCCGCGTGAACGTGGTCGTTTCCTTTGGGGCCGCGCAGGACGATTTTTTTGCCCCAGGCGACTTTGCCGTCGGCGTTGATCACCGCCTCGAACAGATTCGTTTGGGCGGAAGTCACGAACAGCCGTGTGCCGTCGCGCGTGATGACGATCCCGTGCGTGGAACTGCCGCCCGCCGGAAGTTTCAATTCCTGGCGGACTTTCCAGGAATCAACGTCGATGACCACCAGGCCGCGATTATCCTTCACGTAAAGCGTCCGCCGGTCCGGCGAAAGCACAAGATCGATGGGCCGTCCGCCGAACTCGACCGATTGGCCAGCAGGGCGCAGCAATTGGTGCGTCGCCGTCAAATGGCCGCCGCTTTCCAGCGGGCCGACCTGCTGGATCGTGTCGGTCTGGCAAGCGGCCAAAAGCAGAATGATGAACGGAGACAGAGTTGACAGGCAAAAATTGGTTTTCATGGGTCGGTGGTCGGGTGCCCGCAGCTTACAAGGTTGGCGCGTTTCAGGAAAAGTGTTTGTTTGCCAAATCCGATCAAGACGACGGATGATTCAAGACGATAGGGGTAGGGATGACACACGAGCGTCACCCCTCCCTCCGAACCGGACGGACGGATTTCCCGCATCCGGCTCTCCGGTTGATGGGGTCTCGACGAGAGAGAGCGCACCTTTCGTGCGGTCTCCAAGGCCGCCTTCCGTTCAACAGTCTCAACCAAGTCATCCCTTGGCTGACTCCCCTGCGGCACAGCCCGCGCAGGCACTCGCAGCGGTTTATGGCCTGTCGTTCGGGCCAGCTTCCTTCCATCTTCCTGCACTCCCTTCCCTCCACGATCATTACTCGCTTCATCGC
>VHCZ01000294.1 GCA_016871535.1 Verrucomicrobiota bacterium | reverse complement strand
GTGTTCCACCGCCATCAAAAATCCACCACGGCGGACGCGCTACGCGCGGCCCGCGTGGCTTTGGCCGCAGTTATCCCGGGCGTGCCGATCGGAGCCGGCACCGACGCCGATCTTTACCAGCTTAATCTGCAGCGCCCACCCGCGGACGCCGATCTCATCACTTGGTCGATGAATCCGCAGGTCCACGCCTTCGATGACACCAGCATCGCCGAGACACCCGAGGCCGCCGCGCATCAGTTGAGCAGCGTGCGCCGCTACTTCCCGGGAAAACCCCTCGTGGTGTCGCCCATCACCCTTCGGCCGCGGTTCAATCCGAACGCCACCGGCCCCGCGCCGACCGTGCCTCCCGGTGAACTTCCGTCGCAGGTGGATCCGCGCCAGCTCTCGCTCTTCGCCGCAGCCTGGACGCTTGCAATGATCAAAGCCCTCGCCGAGTCCGGAGCAACCAGCGTGACGTTCTTCGAAACGACCGGCTGGCGCGGCGTGATGGAAACAACGGCCGGCTCGCCGCTCCCGGCGAAGTTCCCCTCGGTTCCCGGGGCCGTATTCCCGCTCTATCACGTGCTGGCGGACGTGGCCGAATTCGCGGGTGGGGAAGTGGTTTCGAGCCTCTCCTCAGACCCGTTGGCCGTCGCCTTGTTGTTCCTTCGGCGGGATGCGCGTCGGCGTCTGATGCTGGCAAACCTCAGTCCCACTCCACACCACGTTCGGCTCAATGAATTCTCCGGAATCGTTTCATCGCGTTCCCTGGACGCCTCGATTAGCCTGTCCGCCATGAATCAGCCCAAGATGTTTCGCGCGCAGTTCACGCCGGTTGCCGGCCCGGAGCTCACGCTTCCGCCGCACGCCGTCATGACGCTCGATTTCGATTCTCCATAACCCACGCCCCAAGGCAAAACCACACCCCAAACCATGACCCACAAACCCAAACGAATCCCCCAGCTTCTCATCGCAAGCTTCGCGTTCGCCGCTCTCCTGCTTAGCGGCTGCAACAAATCCGATTCCTCTGGCGGAGCGCCTGGGGCGGACGCCAAAGCTCTCACCATCGGAGTCGCCTTCGAAACTCTGCAGACTGAATACTGGGTCGCCGGTTTCGAGGCCATCAAGGCCGAGTTGTCGAAGCGCCAGATCAAAGTCCTGGAGGCCATCGCCGACGGCGACTCAAACCGCCAGCTCGAACAGGTCAAGAACCTCGTCACGCGAAAGGTGGACGGCATCATCTTGGTGCCCAAGGATGCGAAGAGCACCGTGCCCGCGATCAAGGCGGCCAACGACGTGGGCATTCCCGTCGTGCTCTTCAACCGCATCGCGGATCCGGGGTCGGCCAAATTCGTCGGGGTGCAAGCGGACAACCTGAAGCTGGCACAGGAGACCGTCGCGTTCATGGTGGGCGAAGCCCGGAAGACCGGCCGCAGGCACAAGGCCTTGGTCGTCCTGGGCGATCTGGGCGACCTGAACGCCATCGGCCGGCGTGACGGCTTTGACGCTGCCGTGAAAGGAAACGAGGACATCATCGAAGTCGTCGCGCGTGTTCCCTCCGAGTGGAACCAGGAGAAGGCGCAGGCCGGAGTGGTCAATGCCCTCCAGGCGAATCCCGACATCAGCTTCCTTTTCACGTCGTCGGACTTTCTTTTCCCCTCGATCGTCACCGCCCTCAAACAGGCGGGCAAGTATCACAAGATCGGCGCGCCGGGCCATGTCATCCTGGGCGGCTTCGACGGCGACGCCACCGCGTGGCAAATGATGGTGGACGGCTTTCTCGACGCGACCGGGGTTCAGGATGTTTACTTCGAGGCGTCGGCCAGCGTGCAGGCCATCCTTGACCTGCTCGAGAAGAAGCAGGTCCCCGAGTTGATTCGCGACCCGGGTTTCGTCATCACTCAGGCCAATATGGAGCAAATGAAGGCGCGGATGTGGGGGGCGCAGATTAGGAAGTAGTTCGTGGTTCTTTGTTTGTTGTTTGTGGTTCGTGGTTCGTGGTTTGTTGTCGCAGCGTTCCGTGTGTTACTTGTCGGCAACGCACAACTGACAACGAACAACCAACAACGAACAATCCTATGACCAAAACAAACTTTGAACGGCTGGAAGTTTACCAACTGTCCGAAAAGATTGCGGATATGGTTTGGGAAATTCCGCGCAAGTGGGATTCGTTCGCGCAGGGCACGGTAGGGAAACAGATGGTGCGGGCGGCGGACAGCATCGGCGCGAACATCAGCGAAGGTGTGGGCCGTGGCAGTCACGCCGACAACAAACGTTTCGTCCGCACCGCACGCGGATCGCTCTACGAGACCAAGCATTGGCTGCGCCGCGCTTACAAGCGCGACCTTCTGACCAAAACGCAGATTGATAAACTCAAGCCGCTGATGGACGAAATCGCCCCGCGCCTGAACGCATACCTCAGATCCATCGGCCGTTTTCCCGAACCCATCGAATGACCGTGCAACGAACAACAAACAACAAACCACGAACCACGAACCAACCCCCCCCGGCCCTTCCCCGGCGATGCCTCCCTTCCTCAGAAGAACACTGACCACCGAATACTGGACGCTCCTGCTTTGCGCCGCCTACTTCGTCGCCCTGGCGCCCTTCACCCCCGGTTTCGCCACCGCCGGCAACCTGGCCAACGTGTTCTCGGCGATGCTGCCGCTGCTGGTGGTGGCCACGGGCCAGACCGTGGTGTTGATCACCGCCGGCATCGACCTCTCGGTCACCTCGATCATTGCGCTGGCCAGCGTGACGGGCGCGCTCTTGATCAGTGGCGATCAAGGGCTGCTGGCTGGACATGCGGCCGCTGTTCCAGCGGGCGTTCTGGCCATGGTCGCTCTGGGCGCCGCCATCGGTTTGCTCAATGGCGCGGTGGTCACCCAACTGCGCATGCCGCCGTTCGTGGTCACGCTCACGGGCATGATGTTCTTCAGCGGATTTGCCATCTGGCTGACCGAAGCCAAATCGATTGCGGCTCTGCCCTCCGGCTTCCTCGCCCTGGGAAAAAAACCTTGGCTGACGGGCGCGATTGCCACAGTCGTCGCCGGAGCCGGGCATCTGCTCCTGTCGCGGACGTTGCTTGGGCGCTGGCTCTACGCCGTCGGCCATAGTGCAAAGGTCGCACTCGTTTCCGGCGTGCCGGTCAACCGCGCCCTGATCCTGGCCTACGTTTGGTGCGGCCTGTGTGCGGGAGTGGCGGCGGTCCTGATCACCGGGCGCCTCGAGAGCGGATCTCCGGTGCATTGGCGAAGCAACCTGCTCGACATCATTGGCGCGACGGTGATCGGCGGCACGAGCTTGTATGGCGGCCGCGGCAAGGTATTGTGGACCGTGTTCGGCGTGCTCTTCCTGACGCTGCTCGACAACAGCCTGAACCTGCTGAACCTCTCTCACTTCACCATCATGATGGTGAAGGGTGTGGTCATTCTGTTCGCCGCAGCGATGGATGTTGGAAGGAGTTCGTGGCTCGTGGTTCGTGGTCCGTAGCCCAATGCCCCCATGCCCACAGACAACAAACAACCAACCACGAACAACGAACTGCTTTCGTTCAGTGGCATCACCAAGTCTTTCTTCGGGGTGGCCGTGCTCAAGGAGGTGAGTTTCAGCGTGCCAGCCGGGCAAACGCTCGGGTTGGTGGGCGAGAATGGCGCGGGCAAATCCACCCTGATGAACATCCTGGGCGGCAACCTGACGCCCGATGCCGGCCAGATGTCGCTCGCGGGCGAACCGCATGCGCCTGCCGCCCCGAAAGAGGCCACGCGTGCCGGCGTGGCGTTCATCCATCAGGAACTAAATCTCTTTCCCAACCTTTCCATCGCCGAGAACCTGTTCCTCGCCGCCTTCCCGCGACTGGGTCAGAAGGTTGTTCGTGGTTCGTCGTTCGTGGATCGTGGCAGCACCGACACGACTCGCGTTCAGCAACGATCAACGATCAACGAACCACAAACCACGAACCACGAACCACGAACCAGGAACAACGAACAACGAACCCCCAGCATTGGCCTACCCTGGATCGATCGTCGCACCCTCCGTTCCCGCACGACGGAACTTCTGCGCCAGGTCGGCCTCGATCATCCACCGGACACTCCCGTCGAGCGCCTGTCCGCCGGGGAACGACAGCTCGTCGAGATCGCCAAGGCGCTGAGCATCGAGCCACGCCTCATCATCCTGGACGAACCCACGACCTCCCTGACGGCCCGCGAAACCGAGCACTTGTTCGCGCTGCTGAACCGGCTCCGCGAACGCGGCATCGCCATGATCTACATTTCGCACGCGCTGAACGACGTGCTCCGCTTGTGTGATTCCATCGTGGTTTTGCGCGACGGCGCCGTCGTCGGCCAGGGCCCGCGCGCCGAATGGACGGTGGAGCGCATGATCACGCTGATGGTCGGCCGAGAGATGGAGCAATTGTTTCCTCAGCGCCCGCGATCCAATCCCGGATCACCGTCTGCATCTGCCGCCGGACCGGGCAGCACCTCCGGCGCGGAATCGTCCGACGCTATCCTGGAAGTCGCGGGCGTCACCCAGCCGGGCATCGTGGCCGACATCTCGTTTCGCTTGCGCGCCGGGGAAGTGCTCGGGATTTCGGGACTGATGGGCAGCGGTCGCACCGAACTTGCGCGCATCCTGTTCGGCCTGGATCCGATGGAGCGAGGGGAGATTCTGTTGGCCGGCCGCCCGATCGAACGGCTGTCGCCGCGCGAACGCGTGGCTGCCGGGATCGCCTTTCTGACGGAGAGCCGGCGCGACGAGGGGCTTTGCCTCGATGCATCCATTGCGGACAATCTGGCGCTGGTTGCACTGCCCCGACACGCGTCCCGCCCGGCTGGCTGGCTGGATCAAGGAGCGATGAACGCAGCGCTCCAAGCCGCGCGGCGCGCCGTCACCTTGAGCGCGTCCGCCCGCGACCTGCAGCCGGCAAAAACCTTGAGCGGCGGCAACCAACAAAAGGTCGTTCTCGCCAAATGGCTCCTTAACGAACCGCGCGTGTTCATCCTCGACGAACCCACCCGCGGCATCGACGTGGGCGCGAAGCACGAAGTGTATTCGCTTATCAACCAACTCGTCGGACGGGGCGCCGGCGTGCTCATGATCTCCTCCGAGATCGAGGAATTGATCGGCATGTGCGACCGCATTCTGGTGATGAACCGCGGCCGGATCCGCGATGAAATCCATCTCCACCAGTTCGATCGCGAACGGATTTTGAAGGCCGCCCTGCATGAAGGACATCTGACCTCGACGGTCGCAAGCCCGGAGGCCGCGCAATGAAGCCTGTGCTCGGGCTCCTGAACAACGCGCCGCTCGTGCTCTTCGCGGTCGTGTTCGCCGTGTTCGGCTCCCTCTCACCCAAGTTTATCGAGCTGCAAAACCTGTCCAACATCCTGCTGCAATCGAGCGCCATGGCCATCGTCGCCACCGGCATGACGTTCGTTCTCCTGACGGCGGGGGTGGATCTGAGCGTGGGCAGCGTGATGTTCGTCGCGGTGGCCGTGGCCGGGAAAATGATCTTCCAAGGTTCCCCGCTCTGGGTCGCCTTCCTCGCCGCGATGGGAGTGGGTGTGGTGGCAGGCGCCATCAACGCCGTGTTCATCATCCGGCTGCGGATCGTCGCGTTCATCGTCACGCTGGCCATGCTCTTCGTCGGACGCGGCTTCGGGCTGTGGCTGACCAACACGCGCGCCATGAACATGCCCGAGGCCGTCACGCAACTGGGTGCGGCGAAGCTCTGGGGCCTGCCGTTGCCGGTGATCGTCTTCGCGGTGATCTGCCTGGCGGCGCACCTGGTGCTCACGCGCACGCCGTTCGGCCGACAGGTTTACGCCGTGGGCCAGGACGCGGAAGCCGCGCGCAAGGCCGGCCTCAACGTGACGGGCGTGCTGTTTGCCGTGTATGTGATCGCCGGCTTTTGCGCGGCCGTGAGCGGCCTTGTGTCTCTCACGCAAACGGGCGCGGTCTCGCCGAGCTTCGGCCAGCAAAAGGAGTTCAACGCGATCGCCGCGGCGGTGCTCGGCGGCGTGAGTTTGTTTGGCGGACGCGGCAGCGTCCTGCCGGGGGCGGTGCTCGGGGCGGTGCTGATTCAGACCGTCGAGAACGGCCTGGTGATCCTCAACGCCAATCCTTACAGCTACCCCCTGGTGACCAGCGCCATCATCTTTGTGGCCGTCGCGATCGACAGTCTTCGCTCGCGTCTTCTCGCTCGCTTGAACCTGCGACGGATCTACGTGGACCCGGGTGCGGCTGCACGGCGAGGCGGGCAGGGATGAATGGTCCGCAACCGCGTTGCGTTGGCCGGTGGGAAAGGGCTAAAAGACCGAAAGATAATAGCCCAGGGCAAAGCGAGTCTGCGAGCGACGCCCTGGGTTAACCGTCCAAAAAATTTCCAAGCCCTGAAAGGGCGGCAGGAGTTTTGAAATTCAGTTCCGATGCGATGCGGAAAGTGGAGAGCAATTTCTCACGTGCGACGAGAACGCTTCTCCTCCGATTCGGAGCAACTCATCCAATTTCCAGGAGTGATAGCTTTGCGGAGGTCGAAATCCCGTGCGGCGTTTACGGAGAGTTTTGAGAGGGACAGGTTCCTGAATTTTCCACCGCTTCCCAATGCGAATCGCGTAACCGACAGACGCCCCGGCAAAATAAGTGTCGAACTCTCGCTTTGTCAGCCCGCTTCCTCCGTTGAACTTTCGCCAAATTGAATTCGGAGCCGCTGCGATTACCCCAGCAACTTCAAATGCTCCAACCATTCCCTTCGTCGCGCCTGATGCATAAACAACCACCAAGTCTCCGGCCTTGACGCGTGGTTTCACCCGCCAAAGCTCGACCGTCTTCGTCCCTGAAAAAATCAAATCCACAAAATGCGGACGGATTGAGAGTAGTAGTGCTTGATTGGTCGTCATGTCAGGTGAGAGCGCCTCACTTTCCCTTCTTTGCTTTGTCACACGATCCATGCTTGCCACGACCTCTACCCCGTCGGCTGACCGAGTTCGCTTGATGGCTCATCCCTCAGTCATGCGAGCCTTCACCGTTCCTATCACGGTTCGGCGGTTCCGAGATACCCGGCTCACTGGCTTCAGAGCCGGAAGCATTTTCGGGGCGGCAGTCTTCTCGTGATGTTGCGGCCTGCATGTTTGCTAGAGCGGCTGGCCAGTCCCCGCCGACGGCTCATGCCGCGGACAGGCCCGCCCGTTTACGGCAGAGCTTGCCCCAGTCAGGGTCTCCCCCAACCAGAGTCTGCTATCACTACTCGGCCCAACCATCCATTGCCGAGGCAGGACTTGCACCTGCAAGCGTGTCAACGTCCGAAGGCTGCACATAGGAATTTGCTTTCTGGACGCTGCCCGGTTCAG
>VHCZ01000293.1 GCA_016871535.1 Verrucomicrobiota bacterium | reverse complement strand
GATACCTGAACATCTCCGGCCTTCAAGTGGCACTGCTTTTGAACTTCAAGGAGGCCAAGTTGGATTGGAAGCGCGTGGTGAATGAACGGAGAAGGGAGACTGGGGATAACGCCGCGCTTGAAAAACGCCTCTGGGACAGCGCCGACTAGAACCGCGGATTACGCGGATAGCGCGGATGGGAAAATGAAATTATCCGCGTAATCCGCGTCATCCGCGGTTAAATCCATGTCCCAACAACTCGTCCAAAAACTTTGGCTCGTGAGTGCCTTCCAGCGTGGCGGCCGGCATTTTTTCTGGGCGCATCGGGCTCCAATCGGCACTGTCCCTCTATGCACGATCCGGATGAACGCGAGCTGCGGCGCTTTGGCTATGCGCAACAACTGCGCCGGACCCTGGGCGGGTTCTCCAGCTTTGCGGTGGCGTTTTCGTTAATCTCCGTCTTCACCGGCGTCTCGGCCAACTTCGGCCACGGACTTCGCCAGGTCGGCGGTGGAATCGTCTGGTCGTGGCTGATCGTGCTCGCCGGGCAGATGCTCGTGGCGCTGCTGCTGACCGAACTGGCCACGCGGATACCGCTCTCCGGATATGGATACCAGTGGGCCAGCCGGCTGGTGAATCCGCATTTCGGATTCTCGGTGGGTTGGCTGCTCCTGCTTCAATTTCTCACGGGCTTCCCCGGCGTCTGCGCCACGCTCGCCGCGCAAACCGGCCACTGGTTGGGCGACGACTGGGCCTCGTCCTCAGCGGTGACCGCCCTCACGCTGGCGATCATTGCGTTGACGGCCATGATCCATCTGTTCGGCATCCGGTGGGCGGCTCGGGTCAACGATACCGGCGTGTGGACGGAACTGCTGGGCGTGTTCTTCGCGAGCCTCGTGCTGATCGTGCTGGCCTTGCAGCGCGGCGCGCCGCCCGCGGTCCTGTTCGATTCCACGAACGCCGCCACCGGCAGCCCGGCGGGCCTGGGAGCCTGGGCGCTGTCGCTGCTCGTAGGGGCCTGGTGTCTGACCGGATTCGAAGCCGCCGCCGACCTGGCCGAGGAGACGCGGCAGCCGAAACGCGTGGTGCCCCGGGCAATCCTGCTGTCGCTCCTGAGCTCAGGCGTTGCCGGATTCCTGTTGCTGACCGGGGTGATGCTGGCGGTCGGTGATCTGGCGGCCGCGCAGAAGGCGGGCGATCCGCTGATGACCACGCTGCGGCAAGCCCTGGGAACGGGCGGGGCTGGGGTGGTGCGGGTCGTCATTGGCATTTCGATCTTTGCCTGCGGACTGGCCAGCATGGCGGCCACAAGCCGGTTGCTGTTTGCGCTGGGCCGCGACCGGATGCTGCCCGGCTCCCGATGGCTGGCCTCCGTGGCCGAGAACCATCGCACCCCTCGCAACGCCATCCTGTTCATCTGGCTCGTGTCCTCGGCCGTCGTCCTCGGACTGCCCACCCTCGACATCGTCACCCAGATTTCCGCCGTCGCTGGTTACCTCGGCTACGCCGGCATTATCATCGCCGCCTTGATTGCCCCGCCAGCGACGCAGTCCGATGGCTGGCGACTCGGCCGGGCGCGCCCATGGATCGGGACGGCCGCGCTGATCTGGGTGTTGGGCGTCGTGGCCGCGCTGACCATCCCTCCAACGGAGGTGGCCGGCATCCGCACGCGCCATCTGCCCCTGCTTTCGACCCTGGTGGGACTGGGCATTGGCCTGTTCCTCTATCTCACCTTGATCCGGCGCCGTTTGGTCCGCGGTGAAGCTGGACCGCCGACTTCTGGGGAAGACATCCCCTCCACCCACCCATAACCACCTTATGATCGAAGGAAACACCAACGTTCGTTCCGCCCGCTTCGGCGCCGGCGCCCTGAGTGAATTGGATTTGGACCCCGGAAACTTCCTGGCGACCACCATGGAAGTTCCCTGGCGCCATGCCGAACCCCGGCTCAAAGCCCGGCCCAAGGCAGTCCTGTTCGTCGAGAACATGGAAGTCGAGACTCTCGACCGTCAACTGGACGCCGCGCCGGTCGTGGACACCGTGGTCGGCATTGGCGGCGGGCAGGCCATCGATCTGGCTAAATACATCGCGTGGAAACGCGGTCTGCGGCTGGTGAGTGTTCCGACCATTCTGAGCGTGGACGCCTTCGTCACGCCCGCCGCTGGCATTCGTCGCGGACATCGCGTGGAATACGTCGGCCAGACCAGTCCCGACCCGCTGGTGATTGATTACGACTTGATCCGCACCGCACCACCGGAGCTCAACATTGCGGGCGTCGGCGATCTACTTTCGATTCACACCGCCTGCTTCGACTGGGAACTCGCCGGACGCGCGGGCAAGAGTGAGTATCCCTTCCGAGCGGAGGACATTGCCCAAGCTCGCGCCATTCTCACCGACACGATGGCGAAGGCTGGCGCCATCCGGGCCTGCACCGATGACGGTCTGCACGCCATCGTCGAGGGCTACATGCGGGTGAATACGATCTGTCTGCCGGCCGGGCATTACCGGGTGGAAGAGGGCAGCGAGCATTATCTATTCTACGAACTGGAGGAACGGCTCGAGCGCTCCTTCATCCACGGCTGGATCGTGGGACTCGGCATCCACCTGCTCAGCCGGTTGCAGGAGAACCGCCACGCGGAGATGGTGGCGTTCATGGACGAGGTGGGCTTGCGTTATCAGCCTGCGGACATGGAAATCCGTCGCGGCGATCTTGAAGCCTCACTCTTGAACCTGCGATCGTATGTCGCTGGCCGGCGCGACCTCTGGCACACCGTCATCAATGAGCGCGAAATCACGCCGGCCTGGGTGAACGCGGCGCTCGCCACACTGCACTTCTGAGTCTGAATTCCTCGGTTGCAACCATGCGCACCGGAATCGAACCACGTCGCAGGGCCGCTCCACGGACCACTTTGCCTTCCAGGGCGATTCTCGGCGCGCTGCCCAGCCACATCCTGCTCGGTGTCACGCCGTCCTACCTGTCCGTCTTTGGCATGCCGGCGCTCGCGGGTGTGGCCTTAGACAACTCGATCGTGCTGGTGGGCTACGTGAACCAACGGCGAGCCGCTGGACGGACGCTCCGCGAAGCGGCGCTTGAAGCCGGCGCGCGGCGGTTCCGTCCCATCCTGCTGACTTCCGCGACGACGTTGGCCGGCCTTGCGCCCCTGATGCTGGCCAAATCGCTTCAAGCGCAATTCCTCATTCCCACCGCCGTGTCGCTGGGGTTTGGGATTGTCTTGGGCACCGTCATCACGCTATTACTCGTGCTATGCGCGCTGCGGGTGGCGGACGACGTGGGCGCAACCTGGCGCGGGCTTACGGCACAACAATACCAAATTAAGTTGAACATCCATGGTGCCCTGAATACCGCCATCGAACGACCTGTTTGAAACCGCTTCCACCATCTTCAAATGAGTTTCGGCGGTTTGGCCTTTGCGGTGACCGGTATCGCATCATCCGTTGCTCACGCGCGATCGGCTGCCCCACTTCCAGCGACCTACACCGATCCCCTGCGCGGTAGAGTAGACCCTCCATGAAACTACTAAACCTCATGAAGCGCTGCAGCTGCGCCGCAGCTCTCATCACTTTTCTGCTCGGGGCAGCCGTCGCCAATGCCGCCTCGCCCGACTGGGCTGCTCATGCGGTCTGGTATCAGATCTTTCCCGAACGCTTCCGCAACGGCGACCTCACGAATGATCCTACACCCGCGAGCCTCGTCGGAACGTGGCCCGATTTCGTTCCGCCCGGCTGGCGCGTCAGTCCATGGACCAGTGATTGGTATGAGCTGCGGCCTTGGGAACGGGATGGCAAAGGCTTCTACGTCCATGCCCAGTTGCGACGTTATGGGGGTGACCTCCAGGGGATCATCGACAAGCTCGACTACCTGAAGGAGCTGGGTGTCAACGCGCTCTATCTCAATCCGATCTTCGAATCACCGTCGCTCCACAAGTATGGTGCCGCCTTGTATCAGCACGTGGACAAACATTTCGGCCCCGACCCGGCGGGTGACTTGAAGCTGTTTGCCGGTGAGGATCCGGCCGATCCCGCCACCTGGAAATGGACGAGTGCGGACAAACTGTTCCTCAAAGTGATTGAGGAAGTTCACCGCCGCGACATGCGGCTCATCATCGACGGTGTGTTCAACCATGTGGGTATCTCATTCTGGGCCTTGCAGCGCGCGAAGCGTGACGGCCCGGACAGCCGGTATGCCCAATGGTTTCACATCACCCGCTGGGATGATCCCACCACGCCTGCCGACGAGTTCGACTATCGCGGGTGGAGTGGAATAAAGGATCTGCCTGAACTTGCTCGTGACGAGCACAATCTTCACCCCGAGATTCGCGAACATTTTCGGCATGTCGTGCGGCGGTGGATGGATCCGAACGGCGATGGCGACCCGAAGGACGGCATTGACGGATGGCGGATGGATGTTGCCGCCGAGGTCCCTATGGGCTTTTGGAAGGATTTTCGCGGTTGGGTCAAACACATCAATCCCGATGCCTACATTGCCGGTGAGATTTGGTGGGACGATTACCGTGCGATCAAGCTGCGTAACGCCGCGCCGTGGCTCGAGCAGGCCTTCGACGGCGTCATGAACTACCGGTTTGGCGACGCCGTTTTCCAGTTCTTCAATAGGACCGTACCCATCCGCGCGACGGAGCTGGGAAACCTGATCTCGGCGGTCCATCGCGATTACGGCTACAGACGGAGCCTCGGTTTGCAGAACCTGTTGGGCTCTCACGATACAGAGCGGATAGGTTCCATGGTGGTAAACCCGAAGCATCGCCAGGATCACCAGAGCAGCGTTTCAGGGAATCGGAGCTACTCCGTTCGCGCCCCGAACGCCGTCGAGAAGCAACGGTGGAAACAGATGGTCGCCTTCCAGTTTCTCGCGCCGGGCGCCCCGTACATCTACTACGGCGACGAGGTCGGCATGTGGGGCGCAGATGACCCAGACTGCCGCAAGCCCATGCTGTGGCCGGATCTTAGGTTTGCGGCCGAGCGCGAACATCCGTTCGGGCAGAGCCGGCCGGTGAACAGTGTCTCGCCCGATGGCGACATGCTCGCCTTCCATCGCCGGTTGGCGGAACTACGCGCCCGCCATGAAGCGCTTCGCACGGGCGAGTTCGAGTTCACATTACTGGACGACGAACGGCGTCTGGTCGCATTCCACCGGAAACCGCCGGCTGCCGGCACGTCCATCCTGGCGGTCTTCAACGCCTCGGACAAATCAGTGGTCCTAAAGCCTGCGGGCTTGAAATGCGACTCGTTCACCGGCTGGATGAACTTGTGGACCGGCGTGGCGGCATCCTCGGATTCGATGGAAGTTCCCTCGCGTTGGTTCGTGGTCCTTGGCCGAGAGTCGCGGTGATGCACCAGCCGACAACTCAATCGTGATGTCGATCCATAAACGGCAGCGTGAGCAGAAGAAGGGCGTGGACTCGCGCGCCGCGACCAGGAGCATATTCCTGCGAGTAATCCCACTGTGGATCGCCTGGGTGCTTCCCAGTTACGCCGAGGACTGGCCGCAGCGGTTGGGACCGCAGCACCCGCCGGCCGCTTCGCCATTGGAAGCCGCGGTGCTGCGGGCCGTGCGCGAGGCGCGCTTCGACCGCGTGCTGGACTTCGGGCCGGCGAATGAGGATGCAGCCAAGCCGGCTTTGCCGAAAACCATCGCCCACGTGCCCAATGTGGATGTCGCGGTCATCCAGTTGAATCGCGAAGGCCGAGTGATGGCGTCCGCCAATGTGCTGCTGTCCCGCGACTATCCTGAGGGATTGATTGTCCCGGTCAGCTTGGACCAGGGCGCAGCGGCCGTTCGGTTTCGTCGTTGGGACATCGCGCGCTGGAACGGCGGCGTGTTCAAGCCGGGTGAGTCCCTGCCGGAGACCACAAAAGGTTGGACCAACAATCCGCCGTTGTCCGATGACGACGATCTGGTTCCCGGGCGCGCAAATGCCGCCTTCCAGTTCATGGCGCCCTATCCGGCCTCGCTCTTCAAGCTGCTCGTCGCTTTCCAGGTCCTGCGGATGGTCGACGACGGATCGTTGACGCTCGACACCCCGCACACCTTCTCCTTGGCGAACCAGAAGGACGAGACCCGTCCGCTCCGGGCCTGGCTGGACCCGATGATAACCGAGTCGAACAATCGCGCCACTCAGGCCTTGCTCCAACTCCTGCACCGGCGTTCCCGCATCGAGACCATGAACCGGGAGTTTCGTGAACTGGGTTTGCCAACGTTGCAGGTCAATGGCACCCGGGCGGCGGACGGTCGGAACTGGCAGACGGATCGGATCCACATGACTGCTCTCGACACCGCGCGCCTGCTGCTGCTCATCGAAGGTCCGGCCGGCGATTTGTGGCGCGGACCGGATGGGCGGGCCGTGACCGCGCGGTTTCTCAGCGAATCGAGCCGGGCCTTCCTCAAACAACTGCTGGCGGAGCAAGGGCTGAATGAGGCGTTGTCCACCGCCAATCTGGCCGGCGTTCGCCATGTGCGCCCGGGCCTGCCCTCGCAAATTGCCGCGCGTTGGATCAACCCGACCAACGGCATCGTCGTCGTGGACGGCGTGAACTTCGGAGTCGATGTCCGGGCGAGCAACGCCGTGGCGGAGGTGACCTTCGCGCATAAGACCGGCCTCACCTACAACTACGCGTCCGACGCCGGCATCGTGACCTCATTGCCGGGGCGGCCATTCCGACGCTACCTCATCGTGTTCCTGAGCAACCTCGGTTACCGCTACGTGGACGAAGTCTTTGCGGATCGGACGAAAGGGCCGTATGCGGATCCCGTCAGCCCGATCAGCTACACCCAGCGTATTCCCGCGCTGGCCAGGGCGATCGACGACGCGATCCGTGAGATGCGCTGAACCTATTGTGAAACGAACGCGCGCTCTGCTGATGACGATCCGCTTGTGTCGTTCCCGAGGAGCGCCGCCCGCCCGCTTCTTCCGGGCGTTGCTCAGCCCGGTCGTCATGGCACTCAGTTTGTTTGCTTCCGGGTGCGGAACACCCTTGGCCGCAGTCAACAATACCTCCCAAGCATCGTCAGCGGAAACGACCGAAAAGAGCCGCAGCCGCCAAGGTCCGGGCACGAAGGTTCAAGGGTGGCTCTCGTCGGAGGACGGCACGGCCCGGCTCACGCCGCTGCCGGATCTCCAGTTTCAAGCAGGCCCGGCGCCAGGACGCGAGGTCATCCAAATCGACGACACCACCACCTATCAACCCGTGCTGGGGATCGGCAGTTCCTTCGAGCACAGCACCTGTTACAACCTCAGCCTGCTGCCGGCGGCGCGGCGGGAAAAGGTGATCGAGAGCCTCGTTCATCCCGAGCACGGCATCGGCATGAACTTGATGCGCCTCTGCATCGGCACTTCGGATTTCGCGCCAGGTCCGTTCT
>VHCZ01000292.1 GCA_016871535.1 Verrucomicrobiota bacterium | reverse complement strand
GCCTCCGCGCTTGACCTTCGGATGCCAGAGCCGGATGTCCTCGCTGACGCCGCGGTAGCTGTGATCGGCGTCGATGTAGCAAAAGTCCAGGCTGTTCTCGGGAAGGATGTCCGCCGCTTCCTTGGAAGTGATCCGCCAAACGACCGAACGCCGCTCGAACGGCAGGAGCCTCCGGACGGTTTGCAGATAGAGCGCGTCTTGTTGTTGTTGCGGCACGTTGGACACGTCGATGTAGTCCCCTTGTCCGAATTCGCGCCACGGATCAACCGAATACAGGACGCGGCCTTCCCAGAGGCGCAGGATTCGCTCCGAAAATTTTCCTTCTTTGACACCGATCTCGACGCCGACGCCTTTCAAACCGAGTTCATTCAACACCAGAGGGAGCAATTCACGACGCTCCAGCTTGAGCGGGGTCGCGTCGCTCCCGCTGCGTCGCTGTTCGGAACGCCGCGCGCGCTTCAGGCCCTCAACAAATGCCGCCAGGTTTTCGCGGCTTTTTTGCAGAGCGCGAAGACTCTCGGCCGCTTCGGGATAATCCGCTCGCTGGGCAAGAGCTTGTTCGTAACACGATGCGGCGCGGTCCAGAAACCCGAATTCGCGGTAGAGATTTCCCCAACTCCACAAGGCATCGGGAAATTGCGGCTGCAGTTCCAGCGCGCGGCGGAAGGCCGACTCCGCCGCCTCGAACCGTTCCAGCCCGCACAGGACCAACCCCAGGTCGCTGTAACAGACGGGCGAATTCGGGTGGGCGGCGAGCGCTTTGCTGAGCCAATCGAGAGCTTCTTCCGGTTTCTCCTGCTGCACGGCCAGGAGGCCCATGAGGTGGAGCGCGGAAGGATGATTCGGCTCGGCCGCGAGAACTTCGCGATACCGTTTGCCGGCCTCTTCCAGTTCGCCCTGCTTGTGCAAAGCCAGGGCTTCCTGCAAAAGGTCCATGGAAGTCTTCGCCGAACTCATGGGTCAGTGGCCGCCGAAATCAGATCTCGCCAGATGCGGTCCTTGGAGAACAGTTGGAGAAACCATTCATAAGCGCGCTCCGCAACCGCTCGCCGCGCGTCTTCGTGCCGTTCGAAATAGCCGAGATATGCCTGCAATTCGTCGATGTTCGTGAAGGGAATGTAATGGACGAAGGGAACGAAGAATCGCTGGATCTCCTCATTGTCCTCTTCGAGCAGCAGGGCCCGGGCGATGATGGATTCCCACGCGCGGCCCGTCATGATTTTCCGGCCCGTGGCGCGCGCGGAAAAGTTCACGCTGATGCGGAGCCGGCTCATGAACGCGGCGTATTCCTCCGGCGACGCCCCGGCCCGGGAGCCGCTCGTCGTGTGCGTCGAAAGAAAAAGCTGGCAAGGGATGCCCCGGGATTTGAGCAAAGTCAGCCAGATGCCGCGAGGCGAGTTGTAATCGAACAAACTCCCCACGAAGGCGGCGCCGATGTCTTTGCCGGCCGGGCCGGGCCGGAACAACGCTTCCGGATATGGAATCGGCGCCCAGAAGGTCTTCACGCCGGGAATCTCAGCGCCGCTGGCCGGAGGCGAAAAGTTCAACGGCCACACGACGTCCAGAAACGAACTCGCGAACTCCATCGTAAACCACGATTTGGTCATCCAGGAGTCCGGATACAGGCTGACGAGTTTGAAGGGGTGTTGTTCCTTGAGCGCGCGAAACACGTTCTTATAAACCTCCGGCGTGATGTATTCCTCCGGCGGTTCCTGGTTGCAGAGATCATCGAAGATAACCAGATCGGGCTTCAGCGAAAGAATCGTGCGCCCGAGACGATCCAACTCGGAGTATTGTTGGTCGGGCTGAATCGCCGTCGGATTCAGAAAAGGATCCGCAGGGAAAAAAACCGTTTCCAGGCCGACGGCCTTCGCCGAGGTCTCGATGAAAACACCCAGTTCGTGCAATCGGGAATCCGCGCGGCCCAAAAAATACCGGCGCAGCACGAGAAGAACTTTTCCGGCGGGCCGAGTGACTGGAGCTGCGCCTTTCGCAAGGCCCCTCCCGCGTTGTTGGAGATAAGGAACCGTGCGTCCGCCGGCCTCCCACGTCGCCAGCGCTTCCTCCAGACGTTGGTGGATGTCCGCGTCCTGAAGCGAGGCGCCGCGCCCGAGGCCGTTCCGTCCCGCCGCGACGCTGCGCAGATAGGTTCCCGGCAATGAAAACATTCTGACCAGATCCGCCGCCTTCGGCACCGCGTTGCCCAGGAAACTCAGACAGATTTGTTCATGAATTCCCGCGAGCCAGGCATCGCAATCTGTCGGGGCGGCGTCTGGGGGGCGGGACGCCAGGAGGGCCCGGGCCTTGGCGGCGCAACCTTCGGCTTCGGTCTGGCGGCCCAGCTCGACCAGGCTATGCGCGAGTTTGACCCAGGCTTCGGCGTTCGACGGTTCTGCGCCCGACGCCACACGCCAGAGCGCCTCGGCGTCCGGCCAGCTTTTGCATTCGTAAGCGATTTGAGCCAGCGCGCGCACGCACCGTGCGGTGACCGCTTTGGGATCTTTGACAATCAGGTCCTTCAGGAGACCGGAAGCCTTCTCGACGTGGCCGTTCTTGACCAGGTAGCTGGCCAGCTCGTACGCCGTGATCTCCAGCAAGGCTTGGTCGCTCATAGTTTCTGAAGTGGGCCGTAGTTTCGTTGAACCGCCCGGCCTTTGCAAGATTGGCAGCGGTTCTGCCCAAGAACCTCGGAGCGCCGTCTCCGATCCGGCGTGATTCTCAAGCCGCACCGATGCGCGCCGGGCCGGAGACCGGCGTTCCGGTTCGTGGGCGCGTGAGTCCATCCCGGCGAGCCGTATTGGGAACACGTTGGAGGCGGCTCGATGGGGACAGGCTCGCCCTACCGGAGAGCGCTGTAACGCCTTTAACGCTTTGACGCTTCACCGCCGCCCACGTGGCCTCTCACGAACCCGATGCACTGGGCCACGTCCACGACCGACTCGTTCCAATTGTATTCGTATTCGATGGAAATATTCCCGTCGAATCCCTGGCGCTGCAGTTCATCGAGCACGCCGCCGATGTTGCCCACGCCTGTGCCGAACGGAACGTCGTGATGGCCGCTTGCCCCGCGGACATTGCGGTCCTTCAAATGGCTGCTGATCACGCGCCCTTTCAAAAGTTTGATGGCCTCCACCGGATCGACTTCCGAGGTCAGCCAGTGGCCCGTGTCGGCGCAGGCGCCGATGCGCGAATCGCGGTCTTTCACCAGCGACAAGATGTAATTCGGATCCCACACCTTGTAGTTGGGATTGCGCGGTTGCCGGGGGTGATTGTGATAGGCCACCTTGATGTCGAACTCCTTGACCATTTTCTCAATCGTGTCGATGGAGTCCGTGGACTCGGTGGTCACCGCGTAAAGCCCCAACGTCTTGGCAAACTCGAAAATCTTGCGCGCGGCGGCTTCGTCCTTGGGAATGCCGACGACGCCGTAGTTGACCGCTTTGATCTTGTGCTTGGCGAGTTTGTCTTTGACCTTCTGGATGATCTCCTCGGAAGCGTTGTGGTCCCATTTCACCGACGGATCGTCCGCGCTGAGTTTTTGTCCGGGATAAAACTCGATGACCTTTCCGCCGGCGGCGGCGGTTTTTTCGATCGCCTCAAAAACGCTGAATCGATTGAAGGTGTACGCCTGCGCGCCGATGGCGAAGCCGCCGATCTTGAATTCGTCCGGGATTTTTTCGCCGCGCAGGTCGGTTAAGGCTGTCGCCGCCGCCAGCAGAAGACCATACCGCATGAATTGGTGCATCGAAGTCATAATGTTTCTCCAGGTTAATCCAGCCGGCAAACGCGCGAGTCGCGCGAGATCATTGCCGGGTTGACAGATGCGAGCCATAAAGCCCGTCGATGTCAAAGCAAAAAGCCCGTGTAGGTGTGTCCCCTCAGTTCAGGTGGGGCGAGGCGCCTGCCGAGCCAATGCCATCGAAGAAAGGCTCCGCAGGAGCATCGATTCGTCCTCGATTGCCGCGATTACGAGGACGAGAGGATCTGCGCGGTCCGCGACAATTTCGAGCGATACTGCGACGCTCACGGCGCGATCACGCGGAGGGCGAGGCGGCGCATCACGCATTCTGCCGGCAAACAACCCACGGTGTCGCCTTCCAACTGCAACGGCGACGGCGACGCGCTGTTCAACTGCAAAGATTCGGTTTGAAAATAAATCTCGTCGCGAGGCCGGAAAAGCCGCGGCGACAAGTAGCCCAGGACGTAACGAAACAGAACGTGCAGGGTGATTTTGGGAAAGACGCACACGTCCAGCAGGCCGTCGTGATTGTTGGCCTGGCGGAAGACCGGGATCTCCCCCCCGTAATAGCGGCCATTGCCGATGATGACCAATTCGCCCTGCGCCGTTCGCGTTCCCCAGCTCGCCGTGATGGCAGGCCGGGGCTCGCGCAGGGCCTTGAGGCCCGCCAGCATGTAGGCGAATTGGCCGATGCTCTTTTTCAGATGGGTGTCCACCGTCTCGATGGCCCGGGCGTCCCATCCGGCGCCCGCCATCTGCACGAAGTGACGGCGTTGAAGCTGGCCGTTGTTCCTGAATTGGAATTGCGGCAGATCGATCGCCGTCACACGTCCGCGGACAATCGTTTCCCACGCTGCGCGCACTTTGAGCGGCAACCGCATTTCCCGCGCGAAGACATTCACCGTTCCCACGGGCAACACGCCGAGACACGCCCGTTCCAGGCCTTCGGGATGCTCCGCGATTCCATTGAGGACTTCGTTGACGGTGCCGTCTCCGCCGGCGGCGACGATCGTTTCGAACCCCTCCGAGACGGCTTCACGCGCCAGATCTCGTCCGGTGCCCGGGCCGTGAGTCCGTTTGAGCGCGCATGGCTCGGCGGGCTGGCCCAACTGCTTCAGGAATCGTTGCGCTTTCTCGCCTTTAGCAGCCGGATTGAAAATGACACAAATGCGCATCTTCGTCGTGAGAGCGTTGAGTCGCTGAAGCGTCCGAGCGTTTCAGCGTGGAAGCGTTGAATCTCCAAGTTGGATCGATCGGTCAGCGTTTCCACGCTTCCACGCTTGGACGCTCGCACGCTTCAACGGCTCGGCGGTTTGACCGCCAATTCGAGGATGCGGCCTGGCAGCCCCAGCGAGCCTTTGAACGTGATCGCCCGACAGTATTCCGCGATGTAAAGCTTGCCCTTGCCGTTCTGCACGATATCCAGCGGCCGAGCCAGCGGCGCGAGCACGGTCTTCATCGTCGCTTCGTACTTGCCTTGCGCGTTTTTGCGCAGGCGCGCTTGCAGGAGGTCGAAGCCGTAATCCTTCGGCTGCGCGATGAGGATGCCGTAGCGCGTGATGAGAAAGGTTCCTCGAAAATCCGGCGGAAAATCGTCGCCCAGAAAGACCATTCCCGCCGGCGACGAATGCGCGTCGAACGTGTAAACCGGTTTCCCGTTGAAGCCGCCGTCTGGACCGAGGTTGGCAATCGGCAGTTCAAATTTCAGGCCCGGCGGAGGGTCCGGCGTGTAGGGGTAAAGCTTCTCTGTCTGGTCGGCAAAGAAATACGGGAAGCCATAGTGTTTGCCGCGCTCGATTTGATTCAACTCTTCGGGCGCGTCTTTGTTCGGGCCGTTTTCCGTCGCGAACATTTCGCCCTGGTCGTTCCAACAATATCCGTAGGCGTTGCGCAGGCCGCGCGCGTAAATCTCCAGTTCGGGTTTCTCGGCCCGCGGATCGAACCGCCACATGCACGCGGTCAGCGGCGTTTCGCCGACTTTGGCGATTTTGGGATCGTCCCCGGCATCGTTGCTGTCGGTGCGCGAGCCGCTGTTCACGTAAAGGTGACCATCCGGACCGAACGCGATGTGGCCGACGGCATGATGATTGCCGGTCCCCCACGGATAGGAAGTTCGGAACCACGGCCTGGGTTCCGCCGGTTCGCCCTCGCTGTGCGTGGTCGTGCGGTAAATGATGACTTCGGCATTGACTGGATTGACGGTCTCGTTGCGTTGGTTGGAGACAATGTAAAGGCGGTTCTGAGCATCGAGCGTCGCGCCGACAATGAAGGTATCGCCCAGCTTCAGGTCGAGGTAATTTGGCCCGAACAGAATCTGTTTCAACGTGCCGGTGGCGATGTCGATCTTCCAGACGTCACCGTTGAAACAGAGCGCGTAAAGCGCCTGGCCTTTGCCATCACCGATCAGGCGCGTGGGATGATTCGGCATGCGCGCGACTTCGCGGAGCGTGAATCCCTCCGGCGGTTTCGGGAGCGGGAGATAAGCGTTGGCCTTGACCAACGCCTCGAACGTGGGGAATTGCGTTTTCGCGCGCACGGCTTTGACTTCGTCCGCGGTGACGGCTTCGCCGGAGTTGCCCCAGGTGTTTCGAACGAAAGTGAGCACATCGGCGACTTGCTGGTCGTTGAGCACGGCGGGCGGCATGAAACCTTTGTAGGTTTGGCCGTTGACGGTGATGATGTCCGAAAACCCCTCCACGACGATTCGGATGCTCCGCGGTTTGTCGGCCATCAGGAAATCCGAAGCCGCGAGCGGCGGAAAGGCTCCGGGCGTTCCCTGGCCGGCCCCTTGATGGCAAGTGACGCAATGGCCGAGGTAAAGGAGCTTGCCTCGGGAGATTTGCGCTTCTTGGGTTGAAGCCAGCTCTGCGGCCCAACCGGCGTTTGCGAACACGACGGCAGCAAGAAGCGAAAAAGAGCGCAGAAACGCCCATGCGCTCTGGCGGGCCTTTGGCCTGTTGGATGCGATTGTGATTCGAGAAGCCTTTCCCCTCACCCTGTCCTTCTCCCCAAGACAAGCCCGAGGCCTCCCTTCTTCACCAGCACGAGAATCCATACTCCCTCTCCCCAAGGGAGAGGGCCGGGGTGAGGGGGAAGGAGGCGTCGGTTTGAGCAACAGGGTGGATACTGTTTCCAGGCCCCCAGGTGTGTTGAACCCCCGACGAAGCAGCGCGGAAAGGGATGGCATGGGCGGAAAATAATAGCCCGCCCATTTTAGTCAACCACAGGAGCGTTGCTCAGTGGCTCTTGCAGCACACGCGGCCCACCGCGACGCAGAAACCGAGCACGCCGAGAATGAGAAGCCAGGGGCTGCCCGCGCCAGGCGGACTGCCAGGAGGAGGAATCAGCCAGATCGTGAATTCATACAGGCCAAATCCCAGCACAAGCATGATCAATGACCAGGCCAAAACTGCTTTGAAAAAATTCATAGGCGGGAGCCTAGCGATTCCGCGAACGCAATCAAGCGCGCAGAAGGAGCCAAAAAGCGAACGGTACGCACCGGACAATTTCGTGTTGCAGCCACGACACAAAAATTGTCCACCGTGTTCACGCGCCGGCGGGCGTATGTGATTGAAACGGTCGAGGGAGGCGGGCAAGCTCGCTGCCGCCGAAAGTCGGGATTATGTGCAGACCGTGGGATTGACGACAGATCGACCGGAGAACCGTAGCGCAGATTTTCAATCTGC